>JAISQC010000021.1 GCA_031274465.1 Synergistaceae bacterium
GCGGCTATGAAAGAATTGGACGAAGGCGGCGGGGAAGTTATATCGATGGATACGTTAAAGGCCATGCTTGATGAGATTAGATAAATGGTCTTCGGCTTTTAAAAGGGATTTCAAGCGCGAAGCGAGAGGACAGCATAAAAATGTCCTGAAAGAAGAGTTTTATGCCTGTTGCCAGCGACAGCAGTACGGCGGGGCGCAAATAATCAGCATATTCGCCGCCGAGCGCTCTGCCGCTCGCGCGTATTCGTTCCTCTCTCTCAATCAAGGCCGCCTCAAGCCGATTGCGTTCATCGGACGACAGGTAACGGACTATCAGTTTTGAATCCCGTTCTTTAAGCTGTTTTAATTTGGCTAATCAGGGGGTTACAGGTTCGATTCCTGTGCGATCCACCATTTTATTATGAACAGAAACGCCTTTTTATGTCGCAAGTCCGACCACAACCGGATTGGCGGCATTTTCATTATGCCCGACAACTCGGCACTCAGAGCGGTACGCTGAGTATACCGATACCAGTACATCCCGGGGATACGCCGATAGGCACAGTGAAAAACATCCTAGCGCAAGCTGGCTACACTATTGATAATGAATACGCCTTTACACGATAAAATCATGATCATAACAAACGTGCGGGAGGCCGTTTGGCATCTCCCGCACACTGGGATTTCTGCGGAAATATTCCTACTGAACCTGAGCCGGCTCTTCCTCAACCTCTGGCTGCTCCGCTTCCTCAGGAGACGGCTTTTCGGTTATGCTGATTTTCGTGTAGCGCTCGATGCCGGTGCCGGCAGGAATCAATAGACCTATGATCACGTTCTCCTTCAGGCCTTGAAGCTCGTCTACCTCGCCCCTTACGGCCGCCGCAGATAGAATCTGCGCCGTCTGCTGGAACGACGCCGCCGAAAGGAAGCTGTCCGTGGCAAGAGCCGCCTTGGTCACCCCGTGAACCACAGGGCGGCTCTCGGGCGCCTCTCTCAGCCTTCGGATGTAGGAAACGCGCTGGACTATGCGCTTCGTCTCGGTGGGCGATGAATGGGGCCTGACAATCACATGGTCGGGGTTGGCTTCGACTATGCGGCTTGCCGTGTCGGCATTGATCTCGCTTCCAGCCTCAACCGCGACGTTTCCCGCCGAGTCGGCGATGTCTTCGAGCAGCACCTTCCCGGCGACCTTTTCGTCCAGCACGAGACGGACTAGCTTGTCTTGCGTGAGTATGTCGCCCCCTAGGTCAATCGCCACTATATTGCCCTCCACCAGACCGCGCGCCACGCCTCCGTCAACCATCGGCGGAATGGATTCGAGGGCGTTGCCGTCACGCCCGATCGCTTGGGCGAGAGGCTTGCCGACATAGTGGTCGATCAATATGTGGTACATCGCGTCCTGAATGTTGATCATCTCGACAGCCTTCCAGACCTTGACCGCCTTTACGAAGCCATCGCGCAGTATGGAGAGCGTGTCTTTGGTCAGAACCGAGTCCTTTTTCGCTATGGTCTCGCCCTCGACTACGATGTCCTCGGCCAGATACCGGCTCTCCTCCATGGATGCCAAGGCTTCCGTGTCGCATACCAACACCGGCCTTGGGCTTACTTTTACCATCGAGGAAAGGTCGGCCGCCGAGAGAGCGCTGCCGGACTTTATAGTGGCCGAGTCGGCTTCGAAGTCCTCCATCAGCAGCAGAGATTCCAGATTGTGCCTGAAGGCTGCCTCGCCGACGATCACCTTGAGGCCCTCCACGTCATCCTGCACCGACAGTTCGGATATGGCCCGCCCCGGGGTGAGCAGGTCGAGGATGATGGGCTCCGTCAGCTCAACGCCCCTGTATTTGTTGGCGAGGTCCCCCACCCCGCTGCCAAGGATGTCGAGAAGGGTCTTGCCCGAGAGGAATTCGACGGCTTCTGTCGTGTACATCTCGTTGTCCTGCCTAATGAGGGACACTTCCCTGTCGAAATCCTCCCTCCACACCAGCTCGCCCGCCACAAAAGCGCTATCGCCTTCCTCGGCGACCCGGACCCTGTTGACGGGCGCCACCTTTCGAAGGATGGTCTCGATGTGCTTGTCGTTGATGGAAACGCCCTGAGTCCTGTAGACCTCCTGGATGCCGTCGAGCAGATAGCGCTGAACCTCCTCGAGTCCTTCCACCTCAAGGAGCTGCTGCGGGTCCTTGTAGCCTTCGGTGAGTTCCTGGCCGACCTTCACCTCGGCGCCGACCTGTATGTCGGTCTTGAGGCTCTGAGCGGCTGGGACGTTCCAGCTCAAGCGTTCCTCCGCGCCCTCGGAGTTCACCGTCTCTATTATTATCTTCCTCTTGCCCTCTGTCTCGCGAATCTCGACTATGATGCCGTCGCGGTCGGCGAGCATCGCAACCTTTTTGGGGCGGCGCACTTCGAACAGCTGCTCGATCCTAGGCAAGCCCTGGGTTATGTCCTCGCCTGTGAACTGGCGCACGCCGCCGGTGTGGAACGTCCTCATAGTGAGCTGGGTTCCGGGCTCGCCGATGCTCTGGGCAGCCACGACCCCTACCGCTTCCCCGACGGCTATCCTCTTGCGCGTCGCTAGGTCCCTTCCGTAGCAGGTCCGGCAGACGCCGTGCCGCAGCCCGCAGGTAAGCGGGCTCCTGACCCATACGGACCTTATGCCCAGGGACTCTATTTCCGCCGCCTTGTCCCTCGATATTTCCTCTCCCTTTTTGAGAAGCACTTCCCCCGTCTCGGGGTTGAGCAGATCGTCGAGCGCTATTCTGCCTTCGAGGCGCTCGGAGAGGGCTATGATCACCTTGTCCTCCGCAGTGAGGGGACGCACCTCGATGCCCATCTCGGTGCGGCAGTCATCCTCAGTTATGATGAGATCCTGCGCCACGTCAACAAGCCTTCTCGTGAGGTATCCCGACTTCGCCGTCCGCAGCGCCGTGTCCGCAAGCCCCTTCCTGGCGCCGTGCGTCGAAATGAAATATTCGAGCATGTTGAGGCCCTCGCGGAAGTTCGCCTCTATCGGATAGTCTATTATGCGGCCCGACGGATCCGCCATCAGCCCGCGAATGCCGGCCATCTGGGCCACCTGGCCCCTCGTTCCCCTAGCCCCAGAATCGACCATCATCCGCAGCGGGTTCGACTTTTCCATGTGATCCATTATGCTGTCGGCTATCTTCCTGCCGGCCTCGGACCAGATGTAGTCCTTTTCCCTCATGTATTCCTCTTCGTCGAGAAGGCCCATATTGTGCTGGTCGGAGAGGTCCGCTTCGCGATCCTTCGAATAGCCGACTATGTCCTTCTTTTCGTCGGGCACCTTTATGTCCCCGATGCCTAGGCTGATGCCGCTCCGCGTGGACCAGGTATAGCCTAAGACCTTTATGGAGTCGAGCATCTCGACCATGGCGTGCTGCCCTATGTCCTCGTACGTCTTGTCCAAAAGCGCGCTCAAATCCTTCTTTGATATGGAGCGGTTTATAAAGCGCAGCTTTTGAGGCAGCGACTCGTTGAAGATCACGCGCCCGGGCGACGTTTCGATATAGCCTTTTTCGTCGGTCTCCTTCGGAGGGATGTTCCATTCAGGGTCGGCCTTGATCTTTATGCGCGCGTTTATGTGGACGAGGTCGTGGTCGAGGAATGACTTGACGTCGTCGGGGTCCCTGAAATACAAGCCCTCGCCTTTCCTGCCGTCCCACATGCTCGTAAGATAGTAAATTCCGAGCAGCATGTCCTGCGTGGGGGTCACGACCGATTTACCGCTCGCCGGCGAAAGCAGGTTGTTGGAGGACAGCATGAGTATGCGGGCTTCGGTCTGAGCCTCGATCGAAAGCGGGACGTGGACGGCCATCTGGTCTCCGTCGAAGTCCGCGTTGAACGCCGTGCAGACCAAGGGGTGGAGGCGTATCGCCTTGCCCTCGATCAAAACGGGCTCGAACGCCTGTATCCCCAGCCTGTGCAGCGTCGGGGCGCGGTTGAGCATGACCGGGTGGTCCTTGATTATGCCCTCCAGTATCGCCCATACCTCGTCTCTCCCGCGCTCGATGAAACGCCGCGCGCTCTTCACGTTTGGCGCCATTCCGTTCTCCACCAGCTTGTTCATTACAAACGGCTTGAACAGCTCGAGGGCCATCTGCTTGGGGAGGCCGCACTGGTATATCTTGAGCGTAGGCCCGATCACTATGACGGAACGCCCCGAATAGTCCACCCTCTTGCCCAGGAGATTTTGGCGGAAACGGCCCTTCTTGCCGCGAAGCAGGTCAGTGAGGCTCTTGAGCGGCCTGTTGCCGGCGCCGAGAACCGCCTTCCCGCGCCTGCCGTTGTCGATCAGTGCGTCCACAGACTCCTGGAGCATGCGCTTCTCGTTGCGTATTATTATATCGGGCGCGCGCAGCTCCTGAAGTTTCTTGAGCCTGTTGTTTCTGTTTATGACCCTCCTGTAGAGGTCGTTGAGGTCGCTCGTGGCAAACCTCCCGCCGTCGAGCTGAACCATCGGGCGCAGGTCGGGCGGGATCACCGGCAGGACGGAAAGCACCATCCACTCCGGCCTGCTCGAGCTCTTGCGGAAATCCTCGGCAATCTGGAGGCGCTTTACCAGCTTGCGCTTCTTCTGGCCCGAACTCTCCGCAATCTCCTCGCGCAAAGTGCTAACCAGATCCTCCAGGTCAACCTTCTGCAGAAGCGCGAAGACGCCCTCCGCGCCTATGCCGCCGGTGAAGCTCTTGTCGTACGCGGAGCAGAGCTTCTCCTCGCGCTCCAGGATTATGTCCGAACGGACGAAGGGCGAATCCCCTCCGTCGATGACTATCGAGCACGGGTCCTCCACTGTCTCGACCTCCGGCATGACAGTGAACCTCTCGTGATATTTCTCGTTGATGAGCTTGTTCTCGCTCTCGGAGATGACATCCCCCCTGCTGAACGGAAGATGTATCACGGATGTCACGAAAAACGCGGGCTGGCCCTGCATGTTGACTGGGGCGAACTCAGCGCCTGGCATCAGATCCTTCATACGGGCGAGCTGGCTCTCGGGGAAGACGTCATCCGACCCTTCCTTCGACTCCCCTGCCACCCGATATGCCGGCTCCACCTGGAACATGTCCCCGCCGAACTCCTCCCTGACGCGCTTCACCCTGTCGGCGCTTACGACATCTCCGTTGTCCAACGGTATGTCGTCCACCTTCGTTATGCGGTAGGCCTTTTCGGCTTTGAACTTCGGGTCGTAGTGCCTGTGGATGCGCTCCTCCCCAGCCGTGACAAGGTCGCCCCGGCGCACGAGGTCGGTGCGCTTTCCATCAGAAATCACCTTGTATTTTTCTTCCCTCTTCCTCGTGGGGGCAAAATATACGACCTTCTCCAGATCCTTGGTGGAAGTGCCGAGAAGCAGGCTGAGCCGACTGGGTATGCCGCGCAGGTACCATATGTGCACGACGGGGGCGGCCAGCTCTATGTGCCCCATCCGCTCTCGCCGGACGCGGTTGTCCGTCACCTCGACGCCGCAGCGGTCGCAGACGACCCCCCTGAATTTGGGGCCGCTGCGCTTGTATTTCCCGCAGGCACACTCGAAGCTGCGAGTTGGGCCGAATATGCGCTCGCAGAACAGCCCGTCCTTTTCCGGGCGAAGCGTTCTGTAATTTATCGTTTCAGGTTTTTTTACCTCTCCGCTGGAGAGTTCCCGCACCCTCTCCGGGGACGAGAGCTTCATACGGACTCCTGAGATGTGACGGTGTTCAGCCATTACTCGTCATCCCCTTCCCTGTCGATGTCTTCTTCCTTGACGGATGACGAAGGTTCGTCGTCCTCCGACGTGAATAGGTCGTCGCCCTTCCTGCGCGGCTTGCCCTCCACGACCGTGAGCTCGTGCCCGCTGTATTCCGTGGAACTGGCGAAGATGTCCGGGCGGTCCGCGGCGTCGAACACGCCGTCCTCCGGCTCGCCGTCGCGCTCTATGGAGGCGTCGGGCCGAAGCGACGTCATGCGGTGCCCGGTCGCTTCCTCGTCGCTCATGACAAGCTCGCCGAACGACCCGTCGCTGTATTTTATCTCGACGTCGAGGCCAAGCCCGTGAAGCTCCTTTATGAGCACGCGGAAGCTCTCTGGGACACCCGGCTTTATGAGGTTCTGCCCCTTAACGATGCGCTCGTATGTCCTGAGCCTGCCGTGGATGTCGTCCGACTTTACGGTGAGCATCTCCTGGAGCATGTGGGCCGCGCCGTAGCCTTCGAGCGCCCACACCTCCATCTCACCGAAGCGCTGGCCCCCGAACTGCGTCTTGCCTCCCAGCGGCTGTTGGGTTATCAGGCTGTACGGCCCTATCGAGCGGGCGTGTATCTTGTCGTCCACGAGATGTATCAGTTTCAGCATGTACATTATCCCGACAGTGACGTTGCCGTCCATCGGCACGCCCGTCCTGCCGTCGTAGAGCGTGATCTTGCAGTCGCGGGTGAGCTCGGGGTATCTGTTTTCCCTGACCGTGTCGAGGTGCGACAGGATCTCCTCCTCGCGGGCCGCCATGAAGACCGGGGTGGATACCTTCCACCCGTTGTGGTGGGCCACGAAGCCGGTTATCGTCTCAAGCACCTGGCCGAGGTTCATGCGCGACGGGACGCCCAACGGATTCAACACCACGTCAACTGGGGTCCCGTCCGAGAGATAGGGCATGTCCTCCTCGGGCAGTATGCGGCTCACCACGCCCTTGTTGCCGTGGCGCCCGGCCATCTTGTCGCCCTCCGTTATCTTGCGGAACTGGGCGATGTAGACCTTTATGACCTCGTTCACCCCGGCGCTCATGTCCTCGCTGTTCTCGACGCGGGTGAGGCGCTTCACCGTGACGACCTTGCCGCCTTCGCCGTGCGGGACTCTCAGGCTCGTGTCGCGGACCTCGCGGGCTTTCTCGCCGAAGATCGCGCGGAGCAGCTTTTCCTCCGGCGTCTGGTCGGACTCGCCCTTCGGGGTCACCTTGCCGACCAGGATATCCCCCGCGCCAGCCTCGGCGCCGACGCGGATGATGCCGTCCTCGTCGAGGTTTTTGAGGGCGTCCTCGCCAACGTTCGGGATGTCCCTAGTTATCTCCTCGGGGCCGAGCTTGGTGTCCCTCGCATCGACCTCGTATTCCTCTATGTGTATGGAGGTGTAGAAATCCTCTTTGACGAGGCGCTGGCTCAACAGTATGGCGTCCTCGAAATTGTAGCCCTCCCACGACACGAACGCCACCAGTACGTTCCTGCCAAGCGCTAGCTCCCCGCCGTCGCATGACTGGCCATCCGCTATTATCTGGCCGGCATAAACGGCGTCCCCGTAATCGACTATCGGCCTCTGGTGGATGATCGTGCCCTGGTTCGACCTGCGGAATTTGGTGAGCTTGTAGGCGTCCTGCCTCTTGCCCGACGTAGTCACCACTATCCTCTCCGCGTCGAGATACGTCACGGTTCCAGCCCTCTCGGCCACGACGCACGACCCGGAATCCCTCGCTATCCTGTGCTCGACGCCGGTCCCCACGAGCGGGGCTTCGGCCAGCACGAGCGGGACCGCCTGCCTCTGCATGTTGGAGCCCATGAGGGCCCTGTTGGCGTCGTCGTGCTCGAGGAAGGGGATGAGGGCGGTAGAGACCGACACTATCTGCTTTGGGGAGATATCGAGGTACTGGACCTCCTGCGGCGAGACGTCCTTGATCTCGCCCCTGTGGCGGACGTAGATGTTGTGCCCGATCAGCTCCCCGCCTGCGCCGACAGGGGTATCCGCCCTGCCCACGTTGTAATTGTCCTCCTCGTCCGCAGAGAGGTAGATGACTTCATCCGTGACCTTGCCATCCTCCACGCGGCGGACCGGGCGGACTAGGAAACCGTATTCGTTGATCCTGGCATATGTGGCGAGCGACGTGACCAAGCCGATGTTCGGGCCTTCCGGCGTCTCTATGGGGCACACCCTGCCGTAGTGCGTGTAATGGACGTCCCTCGCCTCGAAACCGGCGCGCTCCCTGGACAGCCCGCCAGGGCCCAGCGCGGACAGCCTGCGCCTGTGGGTCAGCTCCGCAAGCGGGTTGGTCTGATCCATGAACTGGGACAACTGCCCTGAGCCGAAAAACTCGCGCAGGACGGCCGACACCGGGCGCACGTTGATCAGGTCCTTGGCCATCGACGTCGCGAGGTCGGGTATTGTCGTCATGCGCTCGCGCGCTATCCTCTCCATCCGCAGCAGCCCTATGCGGACCTGATTTTGCAGCAGCTCGCCGACTGCGCGCACCCGGCGGTTGCCGAGATGGTCAATGTCGTCCTCTCCCTCGTACCCTTCGTCGTTTTTCAGGCGGAGAAGCTCTAAGGATATAGCGACTATATCAGCGCTCGTGAGCAGGCGCTCGTCCGTGGGCAGGTCGATGCCCAGCCTGCGATTGACCTTGTAGCGCCCCACCCGCCCGAGGCTGTAGCGCCTCGTGTCGGTGAATATGCTGTGTATGTACTCGCGGGCGTTCTCCATCCGCGCCGGCTCGTTCGGGCGAAGGCGCTTGAACAGCTCCATTATGGCGTCGTCGGTGTTCGCCACCCCGTCCTTATCGAGCGTCGCCGCTATGACCGGATCGACGTCCCACACCCATATTTTCGTGCGCCCCTGGCTCCAGATCTTCTCAAAGTGTTCCTTCGCCGTCAGGCGCTCGTTTTTTCTTATCACCACTGCCCCGCCGGGGGCGACTATGGCCTCCGCGATCAGCATCCCTTCGACGTTGTCCTCGGCCATGTCCATCTCGACCTCTTTGGCGTCGAACATCTTCAGGATCTCCTCGTCCGACCCAATGCCGAAGGCCTTGAGCAGCATCGTCACCGGAATTTTCTTCCGGCTGTCTACCTTGACGCAGATCGGCTCCACCTTCAAAGGAGGCTCGCCTTTCGGAAGGTCGAACTCCATCCACGCTCCCCTGTCCGGTATCACCTTCGCCGAAAAAACTTCCTGTCCGGGCGTGCGCTCGGCGCTGAAATAAACTCCGGCGGAACGGGCGAGCTGGTTCACCACGACGCGTTCTGTGCCGTTGATGATGAAAGTGCCGCGCGCCGTCATTATCGGGAAATCCCCGAGGTATATCTCCTCCTCCTTGATCTCCCCGCTCTTTACGTTGCGAAGCCTTATCGTCGCACGTATGGGCCTCGACCATGTGAGGTCGCGGCTCCTCGCCTCGTCGAGCGTGGTGGTCTCGGGCTCTACCTTGTAGCTAACGAACTCGAGGGCGAACGACCCGTCGTAGCTCGTTATGGGGAAAATTTCCCCGAAAAGCTCCTGAAGACCTTGTTTTTCCCGCATCATCGGGTCTGTATCTTTTTGGAAGAACCAATCGTGTGAGTTTTTTTGAACTTCTACCAAATCAGGAAGAGGTAACAAATCCTTTTCCGTGCCGAAAACAATACGTTCCTGCGCTTTCTCCGAAGGGGCTGTCGCCGACATTGGGAGAATACCTCCCTACGTGAAAAATTTTCTTGCTTCCTTAAATACTACATGCACAGCAGGAAATAGTACCAAAGAAAACGGTGGTTGTCAAACGTGGGATTTTCGCTATGTCGGATTTTCGCTATTTTTGTTCTTGCAATCGCCGCTATGGCGCTACGCTGCCCTTCTCAAAAGCCATATCCTCCAGCGCGTCCTCGTTTAGCTGCTCCGCTACGAACTGGAAGGTCTCGCTGAGCTCGACGAAAGCCGTGGCCACGTCGGGGTCGAAATGCGTCCCGGCCTGGGAGAGTATGAAATCCATCGCCTCCGGGCTCGACATGGGCCCTTTATAGACCCTGGGGCTGATGATCGCGTCGTATACGTCCGCTACCGCCATGAGGCGCCCCGGGATCGGGATGTCGTCGCCCTTGAGCCCTCTCGGGTAGCCGGTTCCGTTCCATTTCTCGTGGTGCGTCCAAGATATCTCGTCTGCCAGTTTGAGGAATTCGTTGTTGGGCAGGCGCTTTACGAGCTTGCTCAGGATATTGTGCCCGTAGAGCGTGTGCTTTTTCACTTCCTCGAACTCCTCGGGCGTGAGGCGGCCGGGCTTCAGCAGTATGTGATCGGGGACGCCGACCTTGCCGATGTCGTGCAGGGTCGCCGCAGTGCCGAGGTCATCCGGGTCAACGCCGGCCAGGTATTTGCTGAATCTCGGATGGGAGGCGAGTTGGACGGCTAAGAGCTGCACGTAGAACCTCGTCCGCATGACGTGGTCACCAGTCTCCTGATCCCTCGTCTCCGCGAGGCTCGCCATCGCCTCTATGATGACCCCCTGCGTGACCGCCAGCTCCTGAGTGCGCTCCTTGACCTTGATTTCGAGCAGCTCGTTCTGCTGTTTCAGCGCCTTTTTCGCGTTGAGCAGGGAGAGGTGGACGTCCAGCCTCGCCTGCACTTCCAGAATGGCGAACGGCTTTACCATGTAGTCCACGGCGCCCAGCTCGAAGCCGCGGGCCTTGTCGTTTATGTCGGTCATCGCGGTCAGGAATATCACGGGGATGTCCGCCGTCTCGGGGTTGGCTTTGAGCTTCATGCATACGTCGTATCCGCTCATGCCCGGCATGACCACATCCAGAAGGATGATGTCCGGAGGGGTCGTCTTCACCATTTCGAGGGCGAGTTCCCCGTCGAGGGCGGTGTAGAGGTCGTACCGATCGCCAAGGGCTTCCACAAGTATGTCTATATTGAGATCGGTGTCATCTACGATCAGGACCTTGCTTTTCGTTCCCCTTGCGCTCATGCGTTCTCACTCCGTAAATATGACATTCGGTTCAGCCTCAGCCACTCAAACATCGCTACAGACAGCGCCACGGACGCGTTCAGGCTGCCAGGCCCGCAATCCGCCGGTATGCGAAGCGTTTCGTCGCAGGCCGCCGCCGCCGTCCTCGAAATGCCCTCCCCTTCGCTGCCAACGACGAAGAGACACCTCGCCGGGATGGGCGAGTCGTATATCGTCGCTCGCGCACTTTCGTCGAGCCCGATGGCCCAAAGCCCCGCCTTCTGGAGCTCGCGCACCGCATTCGCGACATTCCCCGCCGACGCGAGCGGCAGCCGCAGGGACGCCCCGGCGCTGGTCTTTGCCACGGTCCCGGTCGGGAGCGCGCCCCGCCGCGCCGGCAAGGCCACAAAAGCCGCTCCCGCGGCCTCGGCGCTTCTGATCATCGCCCCCAGGTTTCGCGGATCCTGAACGTGGTCCGCGACCACCGCCATGATGGGCGCCGGCGCCGCCGGAAGAAGCCCTTCGGCGTCTGCAAGAGCAATCATCGGGGCCTGGGCGACGCTCGCGGCCACCCCCTGATGGCTCTCGCCGTCTAGCATCTCATCGAGCGCTCTCGCCTCGACGGCATAATACGGAATCCCCGAAGCGCGGCACAGCTCCGTCACCTTCGCGAAAAACGCGTTTTGCATCGTCTTCGCCACAAAGACCTTCAAACACCGGGAAGGCGCGTCTTCGAGCAGAGACATCACCGGATTCCTTCCCCAGCAAAAATCCTCAGAATGAGTTTTTCGTTCCACCGACGCCCGACGGCTCATTTTTTTCGCGCCCCGCCCATTTTCAGCTCGTTCATATAGTCCCTGAGATACGCGCTCGTATACCCAACCCCGGAACGCGCAACCTGTTCCGGCGTCCCGCATGCCACGACCTGCCCGCCGCGCTCCCCGCCCTCCGGCCCCAAGTCGATGAGGTAGTCGGAGGATATCAGGACATCCATGTTGTGCTCTATCAAAAGCACGGAACTGCCCTGATCCACCAGCTTGTGAAGGAGCAAGAGCAGATGCCTCACATCGGTATAGTGCAAGCCGGTCGTAGGCTCGTCGAGCAGGTAAAGCACGTTGCCCCGGAACCGCTTGCCCAGCTCCGTCGCGAGCTTGACCCTCTGGGCTTCCCCTCCCGACAGAGTCGTGGCGGGCTGGCCCAGCCTGATGTAGCCAAGCCCCGCTTCCTTCATCACCTCAAGCCGGGACGCGATCCTGGGTATGTCTTTAAAATGCTCCCCGGCCTCGTCAACGGTCAAGCTCAGGATGTCCGCGATCGACAGCCCCTTGTGCGCGACTTCGAGCGTCTCCCTATTATACCTCTTGCCTCGGCAAATGTCGCAATTTACATATACATCGGGAAGAAAAAGCATGGAGACTTTTATCACCCCGTCCCCGGAACAGGCTTCGCACCGCCCCCCCTTGACGTTGAAGCTGAAACGCCCCGGCAGATAGCCGCGCAGCTTCGACTCGGGGAGCGTCGCGAAAAACTCGCGGATGGGGGTGAACACCCCCGTATAGGTCGCGGGGTTCGAGCGCGGCGTGCGCCCTATCGGGCTCTGATCGACCAGCACGACGTTGCGCAGGCCTTCGGCGCCGCTTATCGACCTGAATTTCCCGGGCCTGTCGCGATATTCGTCGTCAAGCTTCATCCGAAGCCCTTTGTAGAGTATCTCGTACAGAAAAGTGCTCTTGCCCGACCCCGACAGCCCGCACATCGACGCGAGCACCCCTTTGGGAATGGAGATGTCCGCGTCCTTCAAATTATTTTCGCTGCACCCGGCGACCCTTATCCATCCGCCGGGCTTCCTCCTGCCTCCTGCGGCGCGGACGATGCCGGTGACCTCCCCGCGCAAAAACGCGCCTGAAAGCGAGTCGGACGCCTCGATCCGCTCAGGCGTGCCCTGTATGACGACGTGCCCGCCGTTCTCTCCGGCGCCCGGGCCCAGCTCCAGGACGTAATCGGCGTATTTCAGCGCGTCCCGGTCGTGCTCCACCACTATTACGGTGTTGCCTATCGAGCGGATCGCCCCGAGCGTGTCGAGCAGCCTGTTCGTGTCTCTGGGGTGGAGGCCGATCGTGGGCTCGTCCAGGACGTACAGCACCCCTGTCAGCTTCGACCCGATCTGGGTCGCCAGGCGTATCCTCTGGCTCTCGCCGCCGGAGAGCGTGTCCGCCCTGCGGGCGAGCGACAGATAGCCCGCGCCGACATCGACTAGGAACGACAGGCGCTTTTGAACCTCCGAGAGGGCCAGGCCGACTATTTTTTTCTGGTTTTCCGTGAGCGTCAGGGACTCCAGCGCCGGCATCAGGTCCTCGACCGGCATCCCCGTGAGCTCCGCTATGTTGTAGCTTCCGAGCCGCACGGCCAGGGCTTCCGGCTTGAGCCTGCGCCCCCCGCAGGTTCCGCAGGTGTCCTCGACCCGATAGCGCGACATGTCCTCCCTCCAGTTTTCGGACTCCGTCTCCGCAAACCGACGCTCCAGCCACGGGATCAGGCCCTCGTAATGCCCCTGATACTCGCTCTCGCCATATTTATCGACGAACGTCAGCGTCAGTTTCTCGTCCGAGCCGTAAAGCATGACGTCCTTAGCGTCATCCGGCATCGAGTCGAACGGCATCGAAAGATCCCACCCATGCCGGTCCGCTATCATCTGCGCGCGCGATATCATGTATTTGTAGCTCCTCCAAGGCAGGAAGGCCCCTTCGAGGATCGGCAGGGCGCCGATTACGGCGAGCTCCGGGGAAAAATGCTCGTGAAAGCCCAGCCCGGAACATTCGGGGCAGGCGCCGAAGGGGTTGTTGAACGAAAAGAGCCTGGGCTCTATCTCGGGCAGGCTCGCCTGGCAGTCGGGGCAGATATATTTTTCGGTCAGCTCCAGGCTGGAATCGCCGGAGCGCAGCAGGACGAAGCCCTCCGACAATTTGAGAGCCATTTCGACCGCCTCCGCCACGCGGGACCTGTTGTCCTCCCTCACCTTCAAGCGATCGATCACCACTTCGATGGTGTGCCGCTTTTTCTTGTCGAGCGGGACTTCCTCTTCGAGCCAGTAGGTCTCGCCGTCTATCCGAACGCGCATGTACCCCTGCGATTTCAATTGAAGCAGCAGGTTGCGGTACTCGCCCTTCTTGGCCCTGATCAGCGGCGACATTATCTCTATCGGGCTATCTCCGTACTCGGCGAAGACGCGGTCCACAATCTCGTCGAGGCTGTGCCGCAGGACCGGCTTGCCGCAGACCGGGCAGTGGGGCGTCCCGGCGCGTCCGAAGAGCAGCCTCAGGTAATCGTATATCTCCGTCACGGTTCCGACGGTGGAACGCGGGTTGTGGTTAGTCCCCTTCTGCTCTATCGAGATCGCCGGCGACAGACCCGATATGTCGTCCACGTCGGGCTTGTCCTGCATCCCCAGAAACTGCCTGGCGTAAGAAGACAGCGACTCCACATAGCGTCGCTGGCCCTCGGCGTATATGGTGTCGAACGCCAGCGATGACTTCCCGGAGCCCGACGGCCCCGTGAGCAGCACCAGTTTATTTTTTGGCAGCTCTACGTCTATGTTTTTTAAATTGTGCTGACGCGCGCCGCTTATTTTTATCCATCGAGATTCCGAATTTTCCATCGCTCTGGCCCCTCATGCCTTTGATCGCATCCCTCAGTTCCGCCGCAAGCTCGAAATCGAGGCGTTCGACGGCCTCCCACATGCGGCGCTCCAGTTCCTTCACATCGCGCCTGCTCGCCTGAGGCTGCGGCGCGTCTCCGTCCGCCGCAGCGACGATCCTAGCGTCCCCGGGCCCATCCATCAGCTCCGCTGGCAAAAGGTCTTTTACCGCCTTGCGGATGGTCTGCGGCGTTATTCCGTGCTCCTCGTTGTATTTTATCTGCGCGGCCCGCCTTCTCATCGTCTCGCGGATCGCCATGTCTATGCTGTCCGTCATTCTGTCCGCGTACAGTATGACGCGGCCGGCCTCGTTGCGGGCGGCGCGGCCTATCATCTGGATCAGCGACCTGTACGACCGCAGATATCCCTCGCGGTCGGCTTCGGTTATCGCCACCAGCGACACCTCGGGCAGGTCGATGCCCTCGCGCAGGAGGTTGACGCCTATCACGACCGAATACACGCCGAGCCGGAGGTCGCGCAGTATCTCCGCCCTCTCGAACGTATCCATCTCCGAATGGAGGTACTGCACTTTCAGCCCGAGCTCCGCGTAGTATTTCGCCAAGTCCTCGGCAGCGCGCTTGGTGAGCGTGGTCACTATCGCCCTCTCTCCTGCGGCTATGACGTCCCTGAGCTCGGCCAGCAGGTGATCGACCTGCCCCGTGGCAGGGCGCACGTCGATCTCGGGGTCCGGCACGCCGGTCGGCCTTATGAGCTGCTCCGCCACGAGCGACGAATGTTCCAGCTCGTAATCGCCGGGCGTGGCCGACACGAAGAGGACGTCTTTCATGAACGCGCCGAACTCGCCCCACTGGAGCGGCCTGTTGTCGAGGCACGACGGCAGCCTGAAGCCATGCTCCACCAGGACCTCCTTGCGAGATCGGTCTCCGTTGAACATTCCCCTGATCTGGGGGATCGTCATGTGCGACTCGTCGAGGAATAGCAGGAAATCGTCCGGGAAGAAGTCCATCAGCGTGCCCGGCGGCTCCCCTGGCTCGCGCCCGTCGAGGAAGCGCGAGTAGTTCTCTATTCCCGAGCAGTAGCCCACTTCGGTCAGCATCTCCAGGTCGTATTTCGTGCGGCTCGCGAGTCGCTCCGCCTCGAGCGGCATGTTTCTCTCCCGGAACGACTCGACGCACCCCGCGAGCTCCGCCTCTATCTCGCGCCTCGCGCACAGTATCGCGTCGTCGGTCGTGACGTAGTGCTTGGCCGGGAATATCGCGGCGTTCCTTCTGTTCGACATGGTCTTGCCGGACACCGGGTCGATCTCGTCTATGCGCTCGATCTCCTCGTCGAAAAACGATATCCTAAACGCCGTGTCGCTGTAGGACGGGTAAAGCTCCAGCACGTCGCCCCGCAAGCGGAAGACGCCCGGGCTGAACGCCGAGTCGTTGCGGTGGTAGTAGTTGTCGAGAAGCCTCATCATAAAATCCCTCATGCGCCACACGTCGCCGACGGCGAAGCGGAAGATCGCGTCCTCGTAGTTCTTCCGCTTGCCGAGGCCGTAGATGCAGGAGACGCTCGCGACGACGATGACGTCCCTGCGCTCTATGAGCGCCTTGGTCGTGGCAAGACGCAGCTTCTCGATCCTCTCGTTGATGGACGCGTCCTTCTCGATATATATGTCCTGAGCCGGGACGTAAGCCTCCGGTTGGTAGTAGTCGTAATAACTCACGAAATAGTGGACCGCGTTGTTCGGGAAAAAATCTTTGAACTCGCTGTAGAGCTGGGCGGCCAGGGTTTTGTTCGGCGCCATCACGAGGGCGGGCCGTTGAAGCCGGGCGATTATGTTAGCCATTGTGAACGTCTTGCCGCTGCCGGTCACGCCGAGCAGCGTCTGCATGGCCCGGCCGCGCCCGAACCCGCCGCACAGCTTGTCTATGGCATCCGGCTGGTCCCCGGACACTGGCCACGGGGAAGCCAGCTCGAATCTCCCGCCTTCGCCCGAGTCAAACACGGACGCGCGGACCCTCGATGATGTTGCCGACATTAGCGTTCATAGTTGGTGATTATACTATGATGGGAAGTTTCACGCCATCGCGACCCTGAATTTTCCAAATCAGAGGCAGGATCTCGAAGGACAAACCCACAGGCTCAAGACCGCAGGTTCCGTCTGTGCCCGCTGGATAGCTATCCTCCCACGTCCCAATTAATTATTTATCCAGGTTAATTTCTGTCCGGCAACGGGGAAAATATTTATTATCCATCATTCGCCATCCTGTCCGAGTTATCTGTCTATTGCATCGACAACCTTAATGGATATTAGCGAGCCACGCCGCCCCAACCTCGATTTGGCGCTTCACTTCCGAAGCGGCCGTTCCGCCGAAGGAAGTCCGCGCGTTGACGCACCCTTTCATAGACACGTCGGGCAGCGACATCGTTTCAAAACAGCCGTCGACGGCAATCAGGTCTTCGCGTTTCAAATCGGTGAAATCGCATGATTTCTTTTCGCAGTATTTCACCATCTTACCGACGATCTCGTGAGCCTCTCTGAATGGGATGCCCTGGCGGACCAAGCTGTCGGCTATATCGGTCGCGGCGAGGAAGCCGGACGACAGGTGCCGGTCGATCTCCTCGCGTCTGAACTCGGTCTTGTTTATCATCGCGGCTAAAATAGATATCGAGGCCTTCCATGTATCGATCGCGTCGAACATCGGCTCCTTGTCCTCCTGAAAATCCTTGTTGAAAGACATCGGAGTTCCTTTCATAACTGTCAGCAAAGTTATGAGATCTCCGTAGACTCTGCCCACTTTCCCGCGCAGCAGCTCGGCTATGTCGGGGTTTTTCTTTTGCGGCATCATGCTGCTGCCAGTGCAAAACCCGTCATCGATGGATATATATTTGAACTCCGACGAGTTCCAGTAGACCAATTCCTCCGCAAAACGCGATACGTGCATCATGGAGATGGAAGCCGCGGACAAAAACTCAATAATATAGTCCCTGTCGCTGACGGAATCCATCGCGTTCTCAGTCGGAGCGTCAAAGCCGAGAAGTTCCGAGGTCCTGTGCCTATTGATATTGAAGGTCGTTCCGCCTAATGCCCCGGCGCCGAGCGGATTTTTGTTGGCGCGGCTGCGAGCATCCATGAGGCGCTCTATGTCGCGCCTGAACATCTGGAAGTAAGCCATGAGATGAAACGCTATGGTGACCGGTTGGGCGTGCTGCAGGTGGGTGAAGCCGACAAGCAGTTCGTCCGTGTTTTGCAGCGCGCGCTCCAGAAGAACGTTCTCCAACCTCACGAGAGCCTCAAGGATAGTCATGGTCTCCCGCATAAAATAGAGCCTCACGTCTACCTGGACCTGGTCGTTGCGGCTGCGCGCGGTATGGAGTTTTTTGCCGGCGTCCCCGATACGCGCTATGAGCGTCTCTTCGATCGCCATATGAATGTCTTCCTGTCTTGCGGTAAAAACCAATTTGCCGCTTGCGATGTCTTTGCGTATGCCTTCGAGACCCGCGATAATATCGTCTTTTTCCGAGGCCGTCACTATCCCGGCCTCGCTCAGCATGGTGACATGCGCGATGCTTCCGTCTATGTCGCAGTTGTACAACCGCTTGTCGAAACCGATGGACGCGTTAAATTCCGCCACTATGTCGTCCATGCCTTTTTCGAATCTCCCCGCCCATAAGTTAGCCATTGACATTTACTCCTCAATGATATCGAAATCTATACATACCAAGCATATAGTAGATGGAAAGCACGTAAATTTTGATAGCGTTTATAAAATAGGACAGCGGCACATATAAATATTAACACAAACTATCCACGTGAAATAACACAACAATCGCTCACACAATTTAACGCCGCGCGCGAGATCGCTTTTGTCTTTTGTTTTGTGGGCTTTGGCGCGGCCTCACGTTCCGGGGTAGGCGAAATCAGCGACCTCCATCGCGGCGTAGCGTTTTTCTATCTCATCTAGCGCTTCATGGAAGGCGTCGGGGTCGGCGGACTCCGATATCGCTTCTTTGATGGAATATTTGCTGAAAAATTTGTTTTCCTTGCGCACCCCGCCGGTGCTGAAAAGCTCCCTGTACATTTCGAGGTCCACCGGCATCCCGAACTCGCTTTCTACG
>JAISQC010000099.1 GCA_031274465.1 Synergistaceae bacterium
CTCAGTTCGGACAATTTTTTCGTCCTCACCCAGAGGGCGGATTTTTTGCCCGCCTCTTCGTCCGGCGACCAGCATTCGCATCCGCTGTCCGCCAATTTTTCGGCTATGCCCGCGATGTCGCCTCGCCGCCCCTCGATTTTGACAAGGGCTGTAAACGGCGGCATCGAGAGTTCGGAGCGCTCTTGCAGCTCGTTTCGCCAGAAAACCCTCCAACCCTCTGATAAATCCAGCCCGCGCTGCCAGTCCCTGCCGGGCCGCCTGGTCTGTACCACGACGCGCCTGTCGGAAGGGGATATGCCGCGCCAGAGCGATTCCCAGATCAGCGAGAACGCCCGCACCCGCGCGCCGTGTTCTTCGGATCTCGCCTCGCCGTCGGCGTCTATCCAGCCGATCATGCCGGTTTTTGCCTCGTCGCAGAACGACAGGGCCGACCTCGTTCCTATCATGAGCCCGGGCCTGGCCGCGCCGACTGCTCGCCTTATTTTCTCCTCCGGGTCGTCCGTGGACAGTATTGGGGCGGAGCTGTCGATGGCGGCGTCGGCCAAGGGCATCAGGGCTTCGAGGCCCGGGCGGCGCGCCGCGAGCAGGCGCCCGTTGCAGTTGGGGCACTCCTCCGGCATTGTGTCGCGGTATCCGCAGGATATGCAGGATATGCGGCCCGCCTCGACTCGCATAGTGCACCCGCATCTGGGGCATTTTACGCCGGCGCCGCACTCCTCGCAGACGATCTCGCCGGCGTAGCCCTTGCGGTCCAATATCCAAATCGCCCACGAGCCGCGCGATATGGCGGCCTCAGTCTCACGCACGAGCGGCTCGCTCACCGCCAGGCTGCCCGAGACCCCCTCGACAGATGGGGAGTAGGCGAGCTTCATGTCCACGAAGACGACCTTCTTCCCGCTTTGCGAAGGAGCGTGCGCCGCGCTTTCCGCGCCGAGGCGCATGAAAGCGCGGGGGGATGGCATCCGCCCCCCCAATATCAGCTCCGCGCCCTCTATGCGCGCCCGGGACGCCAGAAGGCTGCGCACGTTGTGTATCGGGGGGCGCATCGTGCGCCACGCGTTGTTGCTCTCGTCCTCCACGAATATGCGCGACAGGCCGCGTATCGGCGCCATAGCCGAATTCTGGCCTCCCACGACGATCGATTGGCCGCAGTCCGGTGAGCGGAGCTTCGTCCACGCCCTCCACTCGGCTTTGCCCCCGATCCTTGGAAACAGCATGAGACGATCTTTTGCGTAGTCCGGTAGAATTGGGGAGTTTTTTAGAAATCCATAAAATTTTTCGGCGTCGGGATAGATGGGGAAGGCGACTAAAGACGGCGCGCCATCGGACAAAATCGCGGCGTATCGGTCGCGCCTCGCGCCGTCTATGGGGTCGTAGACGAACGAGGCGGCGCTCTTTCCGCAGGGGCGTTCCGCGAGCTGGACGTCGGCCGGCCCTATCTCCTCCCCGCTCAGAAATCCGGCTGGCAGAAGCGCTTTCATTGCCGTTCCGAACCCGCACAGGTTCGCCTCGCAAAACCAGCGCAGCAGGCGCATCGTGCCCTCCGACAGGGCCGGCGCGCTGTCGATGGCCTCGGATATTTCGCGGATTGCACCGTCGTAGCCGCCAGGGCCATCCGGAGATCCGACCCCGACGATCAGGCCCACGCGGGTCCCCCTTCCCATCGGGACGCGGACCCTCACGCCCGGGATCGCCAGCCCGTTCGCGGTAAGGGGCGCGTTATATGTCAGGGGAGTCCACCAAGGGCCAGGCAGCGCGACCGAAACCTGAACTGGCACCGCGCTCTCCGGCGTCATTCCGTTACATTAGAGATTATGTCGAGTATCCCCGACGCGACCTCCCATTTGTCGCCTGAAATCCTCTTCGGGGGTTGCCCCAGGGCGGGAGCGAGGTAGATTTCGACGCTGTTGGAGTCAGAGGCGAAACCAGTTTCGGCGCCGGACACGTCGTTTGCCACTACGAGGTCCAAGTTCTTGGCGTCCAGCTTGCGGAGCGCGTTTTCGCGGATGTTTTCCGTCTCCGCCGCAAAGCCGGCGAGTATCTGCCCGCCCGCCTTCCGTTCCCCGATGGCGCGCGCGATGTCGTCGTTCTGTTCCAGCTCGAGCGTCAGGGAGCGCGAAGCCGCGCGCTTTATCTTTTGGACGGAGCGCGCGCGGGCTCTGTAGTCGCCGACCGCCGCCGCCATCACGATCACGTCCGAGCCGGGGCTTTCCGACAGGCAGGCTTCCTTCATCTCCTCGGCGCTCGTGACGCTCACGAGGCGAACCCCCGAGGGGGGGCGAAGCGCCGCAGGGCCGGAGACCAGGACGACCTCCGCGCCCCTGTACCGCGCCTCGGAGGCTATCGCGTACCCCATCTTACCGGTACTCGGGTTCGATATGAACCTCACCGGGTCGATGTATTCGTGAGTCGGGCCGGCGGTGACCAATACTTTTTTCCCGGCGAAGTCCCGGATGGGGCAGAGCGAGAACCACGTTTCGTCTAGTATCGCCTCGGTGGAGGGCAAGCGCCCAGCTCCTTCGTAGCCGCACGCGAGCGGCCCGGAATCGGGGTCGATCACCCTGTGCCCGCGCTCTTCCAGCGTGCGCGCGTTTGCCTTCGTAGCCGGGTTGGCCCACATGTTCGAGTTCATCGCAGGGAAGAACAGTTGGGGAGACTTGCACGCCAGCAGGGTTGCGCCCAGCAGGGTGCTGGAGTCGCCAGCGGCGGCGGCGCGGAGGGCGTTCGCCGTGCAAGGGGCCACGACCAGCACGTCCGCCCATTCGGAGAGGGTGATGTGCGGTATCTTCCAACCGTGCTCGTCGGACAGCAGGTCGCAGTCGCGCCAAGCCCTGCGCTTGGCGAGAGTCGAGAGGGTCAGCGGCGACACCAGTCGCGCCGCCGCGTCGGTAAGTATCGTCTCGACTTGGTATCCCTGTTTTATCCAAGCGCGGACGAGCTCGGCGGTTTTGTAGGCCGCTATGCCGCCGCTCACGCCGAGCAGTATTTTTTTGTCAGTCGCCCACAGCGGCGGCATTTGGATTGCGGTCCAAAAAAGTGGTGGCGCTGATGTTGAGCCGGCTGTCCTCTATTTCCTCTATGGCGTGCGTGATGCAGCGCTCGCTGCCCTCGCCGTCGAGAGCGCGCCCCTTCTGCTCGCTCAATTGGCGGGCGCGCGTTGAGACTATCATGGCCAGCGCGTATTTGTTCTCGATGCGCGACGTTTCGTATATCTTTTCGAGATCGTTGTATATCATGATTTAACTACCTCCGTGCGGATCATTTCAGTTTTGGTTTCCGTTTGGCCCCTGTAATGCCTCACCAGCCCGATGAGTTCCTCGGATGCCCTGGCGGCGTCGTCGTTTACGATTATGTGATCGTACTCCCGCGCAAGCGCCATCTCTTTCGCGGCGTTGCTCAGCCTAACGTCCAGTTGGGCGCGGCTCTCCGTCCCTCGGTCTTCGAGCCTCTCCTCAAGCTCGTCGAGCGACGGCGCCGTTATGAATATCCTGACCGCGTCCGCGATGCGCGACTTGACATGGCGCGAACCCTGCACGTCGATCTCAAGCAGCATGTCCCTCCCCGAGTCGATGACGCGCGCGACGTCCGCCCTCCTCGTGCCGTAGTAATTTCCGTGGACCTCGGCCCATTCGAGGAATTCGTCGCGCTTCACCATGCTCTCGAACTCGTCGCGCGAGACGAAATAATAATCCCTTCCCCCCACTTCTCCCGGCCTCATCCCCCTCGTGGTGCACGAGACGGAAAACGCCAGGTCGGGCATGGCCCGGAACAAAGTTTGCCTCAAGGTCCCCTTGCCGGCGCCAGCCGGGCCGGAGAGGATGAAAAGACGCCCGCGCCCCACTATTGGATCGCCTCCCCGTTTTTCATGTCCTCGTCGGAAGTCCCCTCGAAACGCGTGGATATAGTCTCGGGCTGGATCGCCGATATTATGACGTGCCTGCTGTCCATTATCAAAACAGCCCTGGTCTTACGGCCCTGCGTCGCGTCGACCAGCAGGCCGGCGGCGCGCGCTTCCTCGCGGAGGCGCCTGAGAGGGGCGCTCGACGGGCTGATTATGGCGATGACGCGGTCAGCCGCCACCATGTTGCCGAAACCTATATGCACGAGACGAGAAGCCATGTCACGCCGTCACCCCAGCTCATTCAAGGTTCTGTATCTGCTCCCGCATCCGCTCGATGGCGGCTTTGGCCTCGACCGCCGCCCATCTTATCCCAGTGTCCGGGACCTTCGAGTTGATGGTGTTGACCTCCCTGTTCATCTCCTGGACCAGAAAATCCAGCTTGCGGCCCTCGGATTCCCCTCCCTCGCCGTACGTTCGGAATTTCGCGATATGGCTCGACATGCGGGCCGTCTCCTCCGATATGTCCCATCTGTCTGCTATGACGGCGATTTCCTGGACCAAGCGCGATTCGTCGACTGTGGCGTTCGACGCTTCGAGCGCCTTGCCGATCCTGGCCGACATCGCTTCGAAAGCGGCGCCGCGCGCTCCCAGCCACAGGCGCTCTATCTCGGACATATGGCGCTCGAGGTCCTCCAGATGCCCGTTTATGGCGTCTTTCAGATGCTCTCCCTCGCGCCGCCTCATTTCGTTCCAGCCCTTCGCCGCTTCATCCAGGAGGGCCGACATGGCGCCGGCCGACGCCTCCTCCCTCCCGAGCGCGGAACGCAGCGGCATGTCCAGCACCCCCGGGAGGTTCACCAGCGCGTCGAGCGATATGTCGCGCTCAACGCCCAGAGCATCCCTCGCCGACGCTATCTCCCTGTAATAATTTTCCAGCACGCCCCTGTTCAGCGCCACTGCAAGCGATTCCGCCGCCCAAGCTATCTCCACGCGCACCTGCAGCTTGCCCCTTCGGAAGAGGGCGCGTGCCCTCTGGTGGAACCACGGCTCAAGCGATGCCAGCTCCCTGGGGAGCCTGACGTATATCTCCTGATACCTGTGGTTGACGCTCGACAGTTCGAGGGAGGCCGTCCCCCAATCGTGCGACGAAGAGGCGACGGCGAACCCGGTCATGCTAACGTACATTCAAAGCCTCCTTCTCCATCGCGGAAAGCGCGCTTTCCAGCTCGCCCATCAGCTTGCCCCTTCTCTCGCGCTCGTCCTTTATCCCCGCGTCCGGGAAGATGGGAGGCGACGCGGTAAATGTAAGCTTCGACGGCCGTGGGAGCGCATGTCCTTTCGGCCACGCCTTGTGCGACCCGCCGATGTAAACCGGGAGCACCGGAACCCCTGTTTTGACTGACAGCCAGGCAACTCCCGCCTCCAGAGGCTTGAGACGCCCGTCCGGGCTGCGCGAGCCCTCCGGAAACAGCAGGATGCTCTCTTTTTCCCTAAGCCGCCCCAGCAACAGCTTCATCACTGCGCCCGCCCGCTGGCTATCCTCTCTGGTGACCGGCACCGCCCCGAGCGCCCTTATGAGAAACTTGAGCACCGGCACGCGAAAGAGCGATTCCTTGGCCAGATACCTAAGCCGCCCCGGAAACACCGCGCCTATGAGCGGGGGGTCTATGAAGCTCGAGTGGTTTGAGGCGACTATCACGGTGACCCCTCTTGGAATGTTGCCGAGCCCTCTCACCCCAAGCCTGTTGTACAGCGTGAAAACTATTCTGAAAAATATCCTCGCCGCCGAATAGAAGAGCTTCGACATCATTGCCCGCCATTCCAAGCCAGCCGCCCGGCGTGTCCCATTATCTCGCCGACGACCGACTCAAGCGGCATCCCCGTGGTGTCGAGCAGGATGGCGTCGCGCGCGGCTTTCAGAGGCGCCGCCTCGCGGTTGGAGTCGATTTCGTCGCGGGCGTTGACCTGCTTCAATATCTCGCCGTATTCCGAGCCCTCGCCGCGCGCCGCGCGCTCCTCGCACCTGCGGCGAGCCCGCTCCTCCGCCGAAGCCGTGAGGAATATCTTGAGGTCCGCGTCGGGGAACACCACCGTCCCCATGTCGCGCCCCTCTGCCACGAGTCCGCCTGCCGCCTGCCGCCTCTGGATGCCCAGCAGGGACTCGCGCACGACTGGCAGGGCTGAATACGCCGACACGCTGCGGTCTATCTCCTGCGTCCTTATCCCTTCGGTCACGTCCTCGCCGCCGGCTAAAACGCGCGTCCCGGAGAATGAGACGCTAAAACCAGCGAGCCTCGAGCGAAGCTCCGGCGAGTCCAGCGGCGGGACATTCTCTCGCAGCATCAAAAGCGTTATCGCCCTGTATATCGCGCCCGTGTCCAGAAAAGGCAGCCCCAGCCGCCTTGCGACCTCTCGGGCCACTGTGCTCTTTCCGGCGCCTGCCGGACCGTCGATGACTATCACCGGGGCCTTGCGGGGGTGGGGCATGGCTGTCAGTTGTCTTTGAAATCGTTTTCCATCGAAGAGACCAGGTCCACGAACTCGGCCATTATGCTTTCGGTCTTGTCCGCTATGCCGAGGCGCTCAAGGCTGTCCGTGGATATGGTGTACTGCATTCCGTCTGCGCCCATCCCAATGCCCAGCATGAGGCACATGATGTTGCTGACGTGAACGATGTCGAGTACCTTCTGATGTTCGCCGGCGCTTTCGGGAAGTTCCCACGGGGAGTGGTGGTACGTGGTTATGTACGAATACGAGTCGGGAAGGTTCCATTGCTCCATCACGAGCCCGCCGACCTGCGCGTGATCGAACCCCAGGACCTGCTTCTCCGCCTCACAGAACTGGACCCCGTCGTCCTCGACGAGGCGCAGTATGATGCTGTAGCCGAAGCGCACGTAATCGTTCAGCACTATCTTGCCTATGTCGTGCAGCAATCCGCCTATGTACGCCTCCTCGGGGTCGCCGATCCGCAGCTTCTCGGAGAGATGGCGGCTCGCGGCCGCGACACCCTGCGAGTGCTTCCACAGCTCGCCCCTGTCGAGCGAGTAGCCGGTAAAGGAGCTGTCCATGAATTTATATACGGACGCGGCGAGGACTATGCTCTTCACCGTTTTGAACCCCAGGAAGGAGATGGCCTCGGAAACCCCGCTTATCCTCCGGGGCAGGCCGTAATACGCGGAGTTTGCCAGCCTCAGGATGCGCATTACCAGCCCATCGTCCTTCGACAGGATCTTGCCGACATTCGAAGCGCTGCTGGTGGGGTCGTCCAGCTTTTTCAAAGTCTCGATGACAAACTGGGGCAGCGACGGTATATCCTTCACTCGCTTCAATACTCGGCGTTGTATCAAATCCCGGGTGCGATCATCCAGTCCCTCCATAGTCATCCCTCCGAAAACATTAAAGACGGTGCTCGTGATTATACGTCAAACTTCCCCGCCGTTCGAGATCATATTCCACAGATCAGAGCAATTATACTCGCAAAACATCCGAGGCGGCAATTTTTTCAGGAACAATCCGCCGATGCCCACCCGCTTCAGGCGCAAAACGCCGTTGCCCACGGCGCTGGCCATCATCTTGATCTCGCGTTTGAAACCTTCCCCCAGCACGATTCGAAACATCCTTCCGCCGCAACTGTCTTCCTCCGGAGATATCTCAAGGGGGGCTACGACTTTCCCCTCTATAATAACACCACTTGCCCATTCCATCATCTGTTTTCTTTCGAGAACGCGCTTCAATAATACTATATAAGTTTTTTTTACGCATGATGACGGATGGATGATGCCTTGGGCGAATTTGCCGTCGTTCGTCAGTATTATGAGCCCTTCGCTGTCAAGGTCGAGCCTCCCGACGGGGAAAAGCCCGATCTGCCTGTATCTGTCCGGCAAAAGGTCCATCACGGTCCTGCGCCTTGCGTCGCTGGCCGCCGACAGGACCCCGGCCGGCTTGTTCATCACGAGATACGTCGGGCGGGCTATGCGGGCGGGCAGCCCGTCTACAAGTATCTCCTCGTCGCCGTTTATCACCCTTCCGACCGATTCCTCGGTCACGCCGCCCACCGTGACCCGGCCTGCGGCTATGAGGGCTTCCGCCTTGCGCCGAGAGGCAAGCCCGCATATTGATATGTACCTGTTGAGCCTCATTGGGAACGAATCGCGCGGCGCGCTACTCATCGCCGTCCTGCCAGTCCGTGTCCGCCGCCGGGTCTTTCACGAACGTCTCCTGTAGCTCTTCGAGGCTCGGCAGCGACGATATCGAGTCGAGGCCGAAAAGGTCGAGGAACCTGTCGGTCGTGCGATAGAGAAGCGGGTTGCCGGCGCTCTTTTTCCTGCCAGCGACGCGGACGAGCCCGTGCCGCATGAGAGTGTCTATCACGCGGTCGCACCGCACGGTGCGTATTTCCTCCATCTCGCTTCGCGTGACCGGCTGGTTGTACGCCACCACTGCCAGCGTTTCGAGCGCGGCCTTGCTCAGCCTCACGCGCTGCGAGGCCATGGTGCCCTGAAACTCCGCCACGGTGTCCTCGAGGTCGGGGGCGGTCACCATCTGCCACCCCCCGGCCAGCTTGACGATGGTAACCCCCCTCCCGCCGTCGCACGCGGCTTTCAGCATCGCTATGCCTTTGGCCGTGGCCTGTGCGGACTGGCCAAGGGCTGCGGACAGCTCGCCCTCCGACACCGGCTGGGGCGAGACGAACAGCATCGCCTCGATCTGGCGCATCAGCATGTCGTATTTCGGAAAATCGCTATCCCGCTCCAATTTCCACGTCACCCCACTCGCAGCTCTGCGAGACGCCGAGCCTGCCAAGCCGCGACAGTTCCAGCAGTGCCAGCAGCGTCACTATCAGCCCCCCGGCGCCGAAATGCGCCAGCAGGGCGGACAGCGTCGTCGCTCCGGCCTGCGACAGGAACTCGCACACGTCGTCCATCCTGCGCTCCACTAGCACCTCTTCCGGCGTCGCGTCGGGTATCTCCATCAAAAAGCCGTCCCTCGACCCGGCGTCGGAGGCGCGCGAGCGCGCTCCGATCAGCCGCCACCACAGCGTGGACAGCCCGTAGAGGTCGCCTATGTCGAACCACGGGGGCCCGCCTTCGTCGGATATCCGAACGAACATGCGTTCCCGCGCCGCCTTCAGCTCTTCGAGGCGCATCGCAGCGGCCCTGTATGGCTTGAAGCGCTCCAGCATCGCGGCGAGCGTTTCCTCGTCCATCTCGTCCATTTGGGTTTCGCTGTCAATCTCCGAAGGCGCGCCTTCCTCCGATTCGGGCTCGTTCGCGGACGGCAGCAGGGAGCGGACCTTGCGTATCAAAAGCCTGCTCGCGAGCGAGAAAAATTCGGCCAGCTCCGCCAGCGTCGCGCTCTTCGACGACAGCAGGTATGAGACGTACTGCGACAGGACGTCGGTGAGCCTGACCGACGAGGCGTCTATCGACCTGCTCTCCACGAGATGGCAGAGCAGGTCGAGCGGCCCGGAAAAGTCCTGTAGGGTCACGCGAAAAGATGTTTCGCCTTCCATCTGCCTACAGCTTCGTCATGCAGAGGGCTTCGCGCACTTCGCTCATCGTGCGCGAGGCGCGGGCGCCGGCTTTTTTCGCGCCTTCCGCCAGAATGTCGGACAGCTCGTCGCCGCAGGCCGCGAAACGCTCCCTGCGCTCGTGGATGGGCGCCATGCGCTCGGCCACGTGGGCTACGAGCGCTTTCTTGCAGTCTATGCAGCCTATCGACGCGGAGCGGCAGCCCGACGCTATCTCCTGCATCTGGGGCACGTCTTCGTTGAAGAACTTTTGCAGGTCCCACACGGGGCACTTGTCGGGCTCCCCTGGGTCCGTTCTCCGCTCGCGCGCCGGGTCGGTCTTCATGGTGCGTATTTTTTTGTCGATGACGGGCATTTCGTCGGCGATGTCCAGCGAATTTCCGTAGGATTTGCTCATCTTGCGCCCGTCGGTGCCCGGTATCTTTGGATTGTGCGTGAGGAGGATGCACGGCTCGGGGAATATCTCGCGCCCCCCGCCGTAGTAGTTGTTGAACCTGCGGGCTATCTCCCTCGATATCTCCAAATGGGCCGTCTGGTCCTCGCCGACCGGCACTTTATGAGCCTTGTAGACCAATATGTCGGACGCCATAAGCACCGGATAGCCTAGGAACCCGTAAGTGGACAGGTCCTTGTTCTGTAGGTTCAGTATCTGCTCCTTGTAGGTCGGGCACCGCTCAAGCCAGCCGAGAGGGGTTATCATGGACAGCGCCAGGTGAAGCTCGGCGTGCTCTTTCACGTGCGACTGCACGAAAATGGCGCACTTGTTCGGATCGAGGCCGACCGCGAGCCAGTCGAGCAGGACCTCCCGGGTGTTGCCGCGCAGCTTGGATGGGTCGGCGTAGTCGGACATCAGGGCGTGCCAGTCCACTATCGAATAATAGCAATCGTGGCTCTCCTGAAGCAAAACCCAGTTGGAGAGAGCCCCCGCCATGTGGCCGAGGTGCAGCCTGCCCGTCGGCCTCATTCCGCTGAAAACTACTTCCATCGCACGTACGCACCTCCGAGTGTAAATTATGCTGATACTATATCAGAATCGGATGCCGCTGCGGCCATAATATTTTGCGATATCCAAAATTTTCGCGGTCGCGAGGGCGCGTTTTGTCGAAAATCGGCATCCCCTTCGCGCAAAAAACGATGTTTTTAAAATGATACTCGCGAATTTTCACATATCGCCCAACGAACCTCTGCTTGACTATTCGACTTTTTTTAGTATGATAAATACCTCCTGTTTTCAACATCCTCAGGCGGGTTCAAGTTTGCGGCAGTTGTTTGTCCCCTGCGAAGGGAGGCGGAAAAATGACAGAGATGAAGACCTCAAAAGCCACTCTGTTCAAGACTATGACCACGTTTCTCGCGACGATAATTCCATTTGTAGTGTTGCCATTCTTCGTCGTCTCGGAAGTCATCACTGCGCCCGACGTCAGACAGGCCGTTGCGCCGGACGCGGGCAGCGTGCTGATGAAGCTCGCGCCGGACAAGGTCCCGTCGCCGGCGAAAATAGGCTATGGATACCCGGTCGTCACTGTGATGAAGGAGATGGGGCTGTCCTTGGAGCATTTTGCCCTTTGGGTCTCCGAACACCCTGGGAGCGCCATCAAACACATTAAATACATGCCCGAGCCGATGCAGAGGGATGTCGCGAGCATAGCCCTCTTCATACGCAAGTCAAACAGCAAGATAGACGCAAAAACGGCGTGGCGCGAGGCCTCGGCCCTCGTCCACTACAGCGCGAAATACGGGGTGCCGTCGGCCCTGACCACGGCAGTCGCGGAGGCGGAGAGCACCTTCAACCCCGATGCCGTCAGCTCCAAAGGCGCGTCGGGAGTGATGCAGGTGATGTGGAACATCCACAACGCCCTTCTCAAATCAAACGGCATCCACGCCTCCCCAGGGAGCAACCCGCTCTCCGACCCCGAACAGTCGATAGCCGCAGGCTGTCTTCTCTTGTCCCGCTACATGAGGGCGTACGGCTCGATCCAAAAAGCCATGGACCGTTACTACGGAGTCAGCTCGACCGCTTACCGGCGCAAGATAAACGTTAATATCGCCAGACTGATGACTCATCACTCCAAGGTTTTCGACTGATCGCATACAGTTCTTTAGGCTCATTTACTGTGGTTCAATTGAATGGTATATTATGGTAAATATGCAATTACATGAGAGGTGTCCAGCACATGGCCGTTGACATTGCAAAAAGAAGGCATCGCGGTTTCAGCCTTACCGAGGTCCTGACGATCCTCTGCATCATATCGATACTGGCGGGCATGACTCTGCTGGTCATGGGTGGCAATACCAACAACGCCGAGGCGACGGTCATCCTGGGCGAGCTCGACTCGGCGAAGAGCGCCATGCTGGCGTATTCGATGGAGCACAGGACGAGGACGTCCGACCAGTTGGGGGGATGGGACGGCGCCACGCCGTCGGTAATCAAGGCAAGCCTGGACAAATATTTGGACAGCAAGGTGAACATGAGCGGAAACAAGGCCACGCAAAGGTTCGGCAAGCTGGGCGTCAGATACTCTGGCAGCGCCATAGAGATCGGTTTCGTCGGTTTTGACGCGGACGCGGGCATGCGCAGAGCCATCGAGAGGAAAGTCACCGCCGCGCAGGGGTTTTCAGGAGTGCCCGACGCCGGCGCCAATAAATACACGCTATGGCTGAGGGTGAGATGATGGGCAAAAAAACCGATCAGCCACCCTCAGTCCCCGGTCTTTCCCCCCGTCCCGCCTCGACCTGATGGTATCGCTTCCTCCGGCGGCGCCTGTCCGAAGATGAATAGGTGGCGAGCCCTCCTTTTTTGATCATGGCGTTTATGTGCGCCTGAAGGTACGGAGCGCCTATAAACCATATCAATAAAGAGGAGGGGGCAAATGTGGCGGCCCGCGATTTTAAAGCCTCGTCCCCGGCGCCGGAAAGCTCGTCCACTATCACCTCCCTGCTCCACAGCATTACATGCCTTCCCGTCAAAAACGAAACGCAGTACGCGCAAACGGCGCCCCGCAGCAAGGCCGATTCCATGAGCGCCGCAGGGCGGTCTGCCGCCGTTATGAAATCGAACGCGCAAATAGACAAAAGCGCTATGGCAAAGAGCCACGAGAGCAGCCAGAAGCGGACGATGTTTTTTATGTTCTTTTCCTCCGGCTTTGCCATCATGACCAGAGAGGGCATGTTTGCCGACATCCAGAAAACGGACCGCCCCCCGAGCGTCAGCGCGTTCAGCAAAAACAGCGGGACAGCCCACGCGCGCCTGAACCTCGGCCCCAAGGCCGAACTTTCCCTGAGCGCGAATATGCGCTCACGGCGCCATGACAGTTTCCTCGAAGGCCGGACTTTTTCGGCCTGTTTTTCACGTTCCGCGACAGCCTCCGGCTTCAGGCGCCCCTGAGACGGGGACCGTTTTTTGACTATCCGGAGCTTTATCCTGCCTCCGCACGATGGGCAGTACTTCTTATTCCAGTCGGGAGGCATCGTCAAGAAGCACTCGCTGCAAAATCTCCTGAAATCAGCCATCGTCTTCCTCTTCGTACTCGTCGTCGCCCGGCTGCCAATCGTCCTTCGTCCACGACGCCGACATCCTGTCGGATCTTCCGGTGGTCACATAATTGTCGATGAGTTCCGCGATCGATATGTCCATCTCGATTTCGGACACATCGGCAAACCCCGGCATTCCAAGGCCCATAAGCCTGTTTATGTGGTATTGGATGTAAGCTGCGCCGAAAAAAAATAGCTTGAGCCATGACGTCATCGTCCTACCGACCATGACCCCTTCGCTGTCCCACGAGATGACCGCGCTCCGCAGCGCCCAGCGCAGCCTGAAATAGTTCGAGCATTTCATCGGCATGACCAGTAGGACGTACGATGCGGCGAGGGCGAAAGACGCTCGCGACGAAAGGATGAGCGCCTGCTCCGACCCGGTCAATCGGCCAGCCGCGTAGGACATCACCGCCGCCGGCAACAGCGCCTGCACGCAGAAACCGACTGCGGCCAGGCGCTTTACCGAAATGTCGCTGACCCTGTCCCCGCAGACCTTGATGAAGGCATAGGCGTTGCCCCACAGCCACGCGTACGGGTACAGGCCGAACGTCAGGAGGCTAATCCCAATGAAAAGCTTCATGGGCACGTACCCGAGGACGGCGGACGCGTTGGATTCCCTGATTCTGCGCATCCGCTCGCGGAATTTCGAGTAAACGAGGATCGCATAGACGGCGCCGGGAACGGACCTCAAACTGTTGCTGACAGTGATGTGTTTTTTTCCGTATATTTCCCGTCTCGCCGGCAAAGCAAAATCGCCGGAATCGGTGTCCGGCTTCTTCGGGCGATAACTGCGGCTTCTTTTCCTGTATTTTGTCGAGATTTTATGCACGTCTGAAAAACGTTCGTACTTTTTGTTTATCGAGTGCCTTCCCTTGTCGAAAAAACCCATCCTTCAGCCTAAGGCGCCGATTTCAACGGTTACGCTCTGGCGCCGGGGAACATCCTCAAAAATTCGCTGTCCGGCGGCGGGTCGCCGTCGTAGTTGTGCCGCGCTATTTTCTCGTCGTCCGAAATTACGCTGGGGCTTTCGGGCTGCGGCGGTGAAAACGGCTCAAGAGGCGGTTTTTCCGCTTCTTCGGTCAACCCCGCTAAATCATCGAGCGAGCTTACCCCCATTATCTCGGCAAGCGTTGGGGACAGCTCCACCTTCTGAGGCTGGGGCCGGGGCGGAGCGTTTTCAGCCGATGCCGCCGGTGGGGGCGCCGCTGCGGCTGGTGGCGCCGGATGAGCTGGGGTGCCCGAATTGCCCGACAGAGCCGATAAATCCAGCGTCGGCTCTTCTTTGGGAATGGCGTTCAGGATGCTGGCGAGCGAATCGGCTTCGCCTGACGCGGGCGCCGGGTGCTGCGGCGGCATGGCTTGCGGCGGCGTCTGAGCTTGATGTATCTGCGAAATGACCCCTGCGGGGACTGAGGTCGAAACAGCCGGGGGGACTGGAGGCAGATGCGAGCCGTCCTGCGCGTGAGGAAGAGCGCCTCCCGGCGTCTGATGTATCTGAGATATCGTGCCGCCCTGCCCCTGATTCGAAGACGCAGGCGGAACGGCAAGCGGCACAGGGGTGGAAGGAGCGCCGGGCGTCTGATGTATCTGGGATATGGCGCCGACCGGCGTCGCGGCAGCGTTAGCCGCAGACGCTTGCGGCGGCTGTGAAGCCACTGGCGGGACTGTCGGCACAGGCGGCTGCGACGAGGTCGGTGGGGCTGGCGTTGCCGCTGGCGGCACCGCGGGCACTGGCGGAAGGCCCGAATAAGCCGGTGGAACCGCCGGAACTGGCGGCAGAGACGAGGCCGCTGGTGGAGACGTTGCCGCTTGCGGGATCGTGGGCACAGGCGGAAGGTTCGAATAAGCCGGTGGAACCGCCGGAACTGGCGGCAGCGACGCGGCAACAGGAGGCGCCGGTGGAACCGCAGGCGATGAAGGCATGGTCGAAGCGACGGCCTCGGGCATCGATGAAAGCAACGGCGCCGATGCTGCCGGCGGAGGCGACGAAGCCGCCTGGGTCGGAGGCAATTGCGGCGCCGGAGGCAATGGCGGCAGGCCGGAGGCGGCGGGCGAAGCTGCTGTTCCTGGCATCGGCGGAACCGAAGGCACGGGCGGCAGCGATGAGGCCACAGGCGGAGTGGGCGGCAGCGACGAAACTGCCTGGGCCGGGGGCAGTTGCGGAGCGGGCGGCAACGGCGGCATGGGAGGCGGTGCGTTAACTGGCCCCACTTGCTGCGAGCTGTCCATTCCCATCATAGCGGCGAAGCCGATTTCCTCAGGCATTGTTTCCGTTCTGGCCTGCCGCGGGGCTTCCACTACAGGCCCTCCGCACAAAGGGCAGAATGGTCTATCCCAATCTATGACGTTGTTGCAGCGATTGCATCTTTTCATCTTTTGACTTCCCTTCGGAATAACGTCGCCTCAACATTCATCCGACAGCGCCCCGTTCATTGAAATATTATATACTATCGTCGCAAAATGCAAGGTGCTAGGGCGCGCTTCAAATCACTTCGGGCAAAATTCAGCGGTTCATCGCCCTCGCAAAAAAGCCCCCT
>JAISQC010000133.1 GCA_031274465.1 Synergistaceae bacterium
GTGGAAAAGATAAGCTTCGTAAGCGACCACGACGCGCTCACGGGGCTGCTGAACAGGCGAGTCTGCGAGGAGACCATCGAGTTCCTGGACCGCCAGGAATATCTCCCGCTCGGGATCATATACGCCGACCTGAACTGCCTCAAACTCGCCAACGACGCCTTCGGCCACCACGAGGGGGACGCGCTTTTGAAGACGGCGGCGGGGATATTGAAGGAGAACGCCGGCGCGGGAGGCAACGCGTACAGGCATGGAGGCGACGAGTTCATAGTGCTTCTCAAAAATACGAGCGAAGCCGAAGTCGAGGGCTGCGCCAACCGCATCAACCGGGCGTGCGAAAATTGGAAGGGCGCGGGGCTGATATCTCCCAGCATGGCTTTGGGTTATGCCGTAAAGCTTTATAACGACCAGAAACTTGACGATATTATAAAAAAAGCGGAAGACACCATGTACGCAAACAAGCTGCGCAACGGAGGGCAGACTCGAATGCGCATCTTGGGCGCGCTCGAAGGCAGGCTGAACGGGATGATGGAAGGCGCGATGGGGGAACGGTCCCGCCGCATGAAGATGTGGGGGGAATGGGCGCTTGAGAACATGGACATCGACTGCGAGCCTTACTTGCTGAAGATGCTTTGCAGGTATCACGACGTCGGGCTTCTCGCCTCCTCCGAAGAAATCGCCGCAGTAAGCGCCGACCCGAGAGGGGAGAACGTCGCAAACCCGATGCAGCACATGGCCATAGGCTACAGGATCGCGCGGTGCACGGCCGAGATCGCTTCGGTGGCCGACCTGATATTGTCGCACCACGAGTGGTGGGATGGGATGGGCTACCCGAATCAGCAGAGCGGCCGCGACATACCTGCCGCGTCGAGGCTGGTTTCCATATTCGATTCGCTCGAGGGCATGCTCTGCTTGCCCCCCAAGAGTGAGCGGTTATCGCCCGAGGGGGCGCTCGCTTCGCTGGAAGCCTGCGCTGGAAGGCAATTCGACCCCAACATGGTCGAACGGGTAGTTGCCCTCATAAGGCAAGACCCGCCAAAATTCATGACCGACGTGAGGTGTTGACTGTGGACGAAAACAAAGAAAAAATCCTGCGGCTGATTCACAAGATATCCGACGAGGAAGACGATGAGCGCAGGTCATACCTCGCGGACTGCATACTCGAGATAGACCCGGGCAATCCAATCGCAAAATACGTCAAATGGCAGTGCATGGATGACGAGGAATCGGCCCGCGACATGAGCCTGGTGCGCGAGGCCATAGCTTCGCTCCGGCCCGTCGTGGACGGCCCAGACGAACTGGACGGCGAGGAAGTGATCATGGCGTTTTACATCTCCATGCTCTCCGACCTGGCGTCGTTCCTGTACGCGACGGGCGAAAAAGACGAGGCGTTCGCGGCGGCCTCCGAATTCATGGAGCGCGATGACGAGTGCGGCACACTCGGCCGCCTCGTCTACTACGCGATTTTGGTAGAGCAGGGGAAGTTTGCCGAGGTGATCGAAGCCGTCGAAAACGACATCTGCGAGACTCCGGCCGGCGAGTTCTGCCGCGCCATAGCGGCCTTCGAGCTCGAAGGGTGCAAGGACTCGGCGGCGGAATACCTGCTTAACGCGTTCTCGCTCGACCCGGACCTTCCGTTCTACATATTGGGCGTGTGGGCCATCGACGACGAGAGCATCGACGACGAAGAAAACTACGACGGCTACGTCGAGGAGACGATGGTGACCGTTTCCGTCATGTCCGAGCTTTGGGCCGCAAACGAGGATCGCCTGGCTTTCCTCAGCGTCGTGGCGTTTTCGATAGGGTATATCACCGGCAGGATGGAAGACGCCGATGAAATGGAAACGCTGGAGGAAAGCTACAAAGAAGCGGGATGCCTGGAAGACATCCGGGAATCCCGAGACGTGCTTCACGCGATGCTGGCAGGCGGAAAAAGCCAGGAGGAAGTGGATGAGGAAGCGCTGTCCATCTTCCGGGAGACAAATTACTTCAACCTGTTCGAATAAAACTTCACGCGATCGCCCAAGGGCAAAGCCAACCCCCGATCAGTCATGCCATGATCGGGGGCGGCGTCAAGAGGCAAGAGGCCCTTCGCTCGGGCGCGGCATGGCTTTAGTCCGCTTTCGACTCGTCCCCGCCCCTTGAACTGCCGTCGATTTTTATCAGCTTGTGTATTATCCCATCGACGTAGTAGTTCGTGCGGACGACCCTCATCGCCCCATCTTTCATCTTTTCGTCGCGCATCTCGCTTTTCAGCTTGTCGTTCATGAGGTCGTCGGGGTCGCCCTTGCGGGCGCGGCTTATCTGATCCTCCAGCGCCTCCTGCCCGCGTATCTCCATCACGATCTGGTCGTTGGTCTCCTTCGCGTCCAGCTCCTTGAGAAGGATAGGCAGGCTGCTTATGCTGCGCCACGCCTCGTGCAGGTATTCGGCGTCCTCTTCGGCGATGCCGCCGCCCCTCACGAGAAGCTGGGCTATCCCTGTGACGTTTTTGGGCACCGTCAGCGAATAGCTCCTGACGAAGGGGTCCTTCCTCCACGGTCGGAGCGTGATGTCGAAGGACACCCGGTCTCCGGGATGGAACGGCCCTTTCGGCAGCACGACGTCCTCGATGTAGAGCACCCTGGGCTCCTGGGTTATCTCGACGTCCACGTTCACACCGAAGGGGCGCAGCTCCTGGAATTGATTCACCGCGAACATCTGGGTCAGAAGCTTGAACTCCTCGAGCATCTGAGCGGCGACGTCGGTCTCCGACACGAATATGTTCGTGCGCTTCCACCCCCCTCGCAGGGCGCTGCCCGAATAAGTCGCCGTTATCTTCGCCGACCCGCCGCCGACGCGGCCCCAAAGCCCCTCGATGCACCCCACTATGGCCGGGGACGCGAGGTTGGAGAGGAGGTATTTGTCCTGAATCATCTGGAATGCCTTTTTGTAATCGCGCCCGGAGTCTATGTCCTTCAGGTTGATGGCGACCGAAGCGACCGGCGCGAAACGCCCCACGCGCCCGCCTATCCCCTGCGGCCTGTCCTGCGTCACTATGCCTATTATCTTGCCGGTCTGCCCCAGTTTGAACGGGTTGTTGACGCTGGATACCACGTTCAATATCCTGGCATCGGTCAGGGCCGCCGCTGTGGGGCCAAGCTGCAGGAATGGGTGGGCGAACGCGAGGAACCTTCCGTCCTTGGATACGGCTGTCAGAGTCCCGATGGAGCTTACTTCGACGTCGCCCCACAGGACGGACGCGCCGATGGCCATGCCCGGCCTCATCCGGTGGTTATAGCTGACCTCTTTGAAGCTCCCCTCTGACGCTCCTCCAATGGGAATGGCGTCCTTGCCCAAGAGGCCGCTCATCTGGCCCCTCATCCTGTCCGAGACGCCGGAGATGAAGATATTTCCGGCGAGGTCGCGAGATGCCGGTTTCAGGTCGCCCGAAGGGATTTTGTCGCCAGAGGCAGCCTTGTCGCCGGACGAAACCAGAGTGACGTCCACGATCTCGACGTCGCCCGACGCAGGCGCGGGAAGCGGCACCCGTTCGTCGCGGCTTGCCTCGGGAGGCGCCTCCGCTACCAGAGGGGGCAGGTCGAACGACGGTATCATCTCGGGGTTGTTCCAAACGTCGATCATGTCTTCGATGGGAGTGACGAGGCCCTTTTTGTGGTCGGAAAAATTCCATCCGTATCCAATCGCCCCGGCGAGCTTCCCGTCGATGTAAAAGGGCGACCCGCTCATGCCGGCCGCTATGCCGGTCTCGTCCACCGCCTGCCCGCTCACCTTGACAAGGATGAGGTTTTTGGGCGTGCCCCCAGTCGGCAGGACGTCGATGACCTCGGCCTGGAACGACACAATTTCGGTGCCGCGCATGACAGTCAGGCACTGGCCTTTCATGCCAGGACGGATGTCGGAAACGCGGATTATTGGGTCGCTCGGCACGAATGGCTCATAGTCGTTTTTCTTCGATGGGGCGCAGTCTCCAACGCCGGCTTTCAGCAGGATGAAACATAGCGCGAGCGCTGCAAAGCGCGATAATTTTTTCACAGTTGACCCCCTTGAATGCCGACGTCCCCCGCATCCCTGCCGGAGGAAGCGGACGTATGGCCTGTCCCCGCAAACCTCAGATACGCCATCATGAGTTCGTCCAGGCGCCCGTCCAGCACGGCTTGAACGTTGCCGACCTCCAGACCCGACCTGTGGTCCTTCACGAGCTGGAATGGCTGGAGAGTGTAAGATCTGATCTGGCTCCCCCACGCTATCGCGCGTTTTTCGCCCTGGAGGGACTCGATCTGCTCCATGCGCTCGCGCTGAGTCCGCTCGAACAGCTTGGACCTCAGCACCTGCATGGCTATAGCCCTGTTCATGTGCTGAGAGCGCTCCACCTGGCAGCTCACTATTATGCCGGTCGGAACGTGCGTGATGCGGACGGCGGAGTCGGTCATGTTGACGTGCTGGCCTCCCGCCCCGCTCGAACGGAAAGTGTCCATCTTCAGGTCCTCAGGCCGTATCTCCACATCCACGCTGTCGGGCAAAATGGGCAGCGCCTCGACCGACGAGAAGCTCGTGTGCCTCCTGTGCGCGGAGTCGAACGGCGAAATCCGAACGAGGCGGTGCACTCCCTGCTCCCCCTTCAGATAGCCATAAGCGAAATCCCCGTTGACCTCGAACGTGACGCTCCTGATGCCAGCCTCTTGGTCCCTGAACTCGTCGAGCGTTCGGACGTCGAAACCGCGGCTTTCGGCCCATCGGACGTACATCCTGTAAAGCATCTCGCACCAATCCTGCGAGTCCAGCCCGCCTGCCCCAGCGTGAATCGTCACGATCGCGCTCGATATGTCGTACTCGTCGTCGAGAAGGACGTATATCCGCTCCGCCTCCATCGCTTGCGCAAGACGTCCGGCGCGGTCGTAGAACTCCGCCTTCAGCTCCGCGTCGTCGGCCTCGGACAATATTTCGGCAAGAGCCTCCACCTCATCCAGCTCGCCCTTCATGCTATTGTGCTTGTCGATGCGCGAACTTAACGAGGACATCTCCCTAGTGACGGAGTGCGCGCCCTCGTTTTCCCAAAAACCTTCCGCCAAAGTCTGCGCCGTCAGCTCGCGCGCGCGCCTTTCAAGACCCGGCAGGTCAAAGACTGTCACGCAATTCGCGCCAAGACGAACGCAGGTTGGACATGACCGTGCTTATCGGTAAAACGACCATAGCCACACCCCCCTAATAGTTCCCCATTATAAAGCAATTATCCAAAATATTGGGCATACCGGCAGGAAATCTGAAACTCTGCGCGGATTATCGTTACGCGGCAAGTTCATGCATTGTATCCTTGGCATGTCAGACGAAGCATCCGGCTGAAATTGATTCCAACGCGCCAAGGAGGGGAAGCCCATGGAAAGCGAAGGCGTAACGAGGCTATTGCCGCTCAAATCGGACGTAGTGTTCAAAATGGTCTTCGGGGACAGGAGGCACGGCAGAGTCCTGCGCGCCTTCCTCATGTCCGCGCTCGACATCCCGGAGGGCGAGT
>JAISQC010000159.1 GCA_031274465.1 Synergistaceae bacterium
CTCGGGTTTTTAGCCCGGACCGCGCTGGAGCGCGGATGCAAAAGGCTCGACTGGCTTTGTCTGGACGACAACGCCCGCGCCAAGGCGTTTTACGGCAAGCTTGGGGCAAGAGCCATCGACGACAGGCATTTGTTCCGCCTAGAGGGTGAATCGCTCAGGCGGGCGGCAGACTAAAACACCCCCACCACCGCGAACGGTCCCTCTGTACGGCTCTCCGGTCGAATAAAAAGGGCAGGCCAACGCGTCCGCACGGGCCTGTCCTATGGCTCTGAAGTCAATTCAATGCGCGTTCAGTCAGGGACGCCGGATTTGCTGCGGCAGCATCTCGCGCTCGTACTGCATCGAGTAGAGCCTCAGGTAGTATCCCTTCTCGCGCAGCAGCTCGCGGTGGGTTCCCTGCTCGATCACCTTGCCGTCGCGCACGACCAGTATCATGTCGGCCATCTTTATCGTAGACAGGCGGTGGGCTATCAGAAACGACGTCCTTCCCGACAGTATCTTGGATATCGCGTTCTGTATCAGCCGCTCCGTCTCCGTGTCTATCGACGACGTAGCCTCGTCGAGCACGAATATCCTCGGGTTGGCAAGGATCGCGCGGGCAAACGAGAGCAGTTGTTTTTCTCCTGTCGAGAGGCGGCTTCCGCCCTCCCCCACGTCGCTGTCGAGGCCGTCTGGGAGTTTTTCTATCACGCGCGTCGCGGACGCCAGCCTCATCGCTTCCATTATCTCATCGTCCGTCGCGTCGAGCCTCCCGTATCGGATGTTGTCGCGGATCGTGCCGGAGAACAGGTGCGGGGTCTGCAGGACGTAGCCGAGGTTGGAGTGCAACCATAATTGCGACCTTTCCCTGTAGTCCCTGCCGTCGATCAATATTCTGCCGGAAGTCGGTTCGTAAAAGCGGCACACAAGATTGACGAGTGTTGACTTTCCCGCGCCGGTTTCGCCCACAATCGCCACGCAGGTTCCAGCCGGCACGCTCAGGTTGAAGTTTTCGAGCACGTATTCGTCGCCGTCCGGGTACTTGAAGGTGACGCGATCGAAGAGTATGTCGCCGCGCAACGGCTCCCAGTTCTCGCGCTTGGGCTCGAAGCTGTCGCCGTACAGCTCGACTACCGCCGGCGAGTCCGTTATTTCGGGCGCTTGCTTCAACAGGGCGTCTACCCGCTCGATGTTGGCCTGAGTCGCAGTCGCTTCGGAGAAAATGTTCGAGAGCTGCCTCACGGGCTCGAAGATGTTTATGGCGTAGGACACCATGGCGGAAAGCGTTCCGAACGCCATCGTGCCGCCTGCGACGTATCCGATGCCTCGGGCCATTATCACGGCTATTGCGAACGCCCCGAACATCAGCATCAGGGGCGTGAACGCCGCGCTCCACGTTGCCGACCGCACGGCCGCGCGCCTCATGCCGCCGGTGAGCTTCCCGAACTCGGATATGTTGATGTCCTCTATGACGAGGGTCTTAGACGTTCGCGCGCCCATTATGCTTTCGTTCCAGGCGCCGGTTATGACCGAGTTTGCTCGCCTCACCGCCCTGTTGTGGCGCAGTATGCGGTTTTGAAACCATACGGTGACGAGCGCCATGATGGGGATCATCGCGGCGAGCCAGACGCCGAGCCTGAAATCGAGCGCTAGCATCGCCGCGACGGCGAAGACCACGTAGGACAGCCCCCACATCAGGTCAACCAGCCCCCACGCCACGAGAAGGCCGATCCTGTCCGTGTCCGACATGACGCGGGATATGATGTAGCCGACCGGGGTCGTGCTGTAGTACGACATGGACAGCGTCTGGAGGTGGTCGAAGCAGGCTTTTTTCAAATCGCGCGAGAACCCCATCTCGACCTGTATAGCTCCTCGGGTGAAGATCACCGTGCCCGCGAGCTGGACGGCCATCAGGGCAGCGCCCGCCGCGACCGCGCGCAGGATTCCGTCCGAGGACCGGGGGAAGATGAAATTGTCTATGACGTACTTCTGGTACAGCGGGATCAGGACGTCAACTACGGAGCAGAGCAGCATGACGAGCACTATTTTGACGAGTGTCTTGGAGTGGGGCTTGAAAAAACGCCACATCGCCCGCCATACCCTTATGTCGAAAGGCTTGTCGTAATTTTCGTCCGAATGCCGCATCGGTTAAGCCCCGCCCGCCTCTTCCGCGAGATCGCCCTCTACGAGGCGTTGCATTCCGAGTACGCGCGCGTAGATGCCCCCCTGCCGCTCCAGCTCGGCGGGAGGGCCCATCTCCACGATGCGGCCGCTCTCCATCACCATGATGACGTCGGCTTGCGACAGCGTAGTTATCCTATGGGATATTATGATAAAAGTGACCCCGCCTGCCCGAGATTTGAGCGCCGCCCTGATGCGGGCGTCTGTCTCGGTGTCCACCGCCGAGAGCGAGTCGTCGAAGACCATTATCGGCGTGCCCTTCAGTATCGCCCGGGCTATTGCGACCCGCTGTTTTTGCCCGCCCGACAGCGTAACTCCGCGCTCTCCGACCATCGTGCCGTACGAGTGCGCGAAACGTTCTATGTCTGAGTCCACCTGCGCGATTTCGGCGGCATCTTTTATCCTCTGGATGGGGCAGTTCTTCGAGAGGCCCGCGATGTTCTCGGCGATCGTGCGCGAGTACAGGAAAGGCTCCTGCAGCACGACTCCGACGTTCGAGCGAAGGTGCGAGTGTTTGAAGCGCTTTATGTCCACTTTTCCTATCCGTATCTCGCCCTCCCCGTCGCCGAGGTCGTAGAGGCGGCACAGCAGGTGCGCCACTGTGGTCTTGCCGGAACCGGTGGTGCCCAGTATGCCGAGGGTCGTCCCCTCCTTCACGGTAAAAGAGACGTCGCGCAGGACCGGCTCGTCCTGATAGGAGAACGACACGCGGTCGAATTCTATGTCGCCCTTTACCGGAAGCTCCGACGCGCCCTCGTCGTCGGCCTCCGTGGGCGATTCCAGTATCTCGCGCAAGCGCCCCAGCGACACGAAGGTCTTGCCCGCCTCCGACAGCACTCTGCCGAGGCCCCTCACGGGCCATATTATCATCGAGTTGTAAATGATGAACACGATGAACTCACCGACTGTGATGCCGCCGCGCGAGGCCTGCTGGGCCCCGACCGCGCAGATCGCCACCATCTGCAGTCCGGTCAGCAGGTCGCCGATCCCCCAGTAAGCGCTCAACATCCGCCCGAGCTTCATCCATAGCTCCGCGAAGAGTTCGTTCTGTGCCGCGAATCTGTCGGCCTCGTATCTTTCCCTGCCGAACGCGCGCACCACCCGAACGCCGGAGAAATTTTCCTGGGCTATGGCGAGCAGAAGCCCCTCGGCCTCGTCGGCCGCCAGAAAGCTCACGCTCGCGTTGCGCAGGAAAACTGCGGAGTAGAAAAAAATCACGGGAAGGAAGGCAAACGATGCGGCCGCCATCGTGAAATTCATGGGAAACAGCACGGAGTAGGCGAATATGACCAGAGCCGATGCGCGGATTATTTCGATGAGCTGGTTTGACGCGAAGTTGCGCACGATCTCCACGTCGGAGGTGCATCTTTGAACTATGTCGCCAGTCTGGATGGATATGTGCCACTCGAACGGCAGCCGCTGTATGTGAGAGTACAGCCGGTCGCGCAGCCGTTTTATCATCCCTTCCGAGGCGCAGGCGAGCGTCCATCGGCACGTAAAAGTGAACGCCCCTCCCACAGCGGCGACAGCTACGACGAGCAGCGCGGCGGTGGCGAGGCCGCCCGCGCGTTCGGCGAAATCGGCACCTAGTCCGGCTGCGGCCGCGAACGACGAGATGACCGGCATGTGGGACGCCGGCACCCCGCTCGCGCTGTCAACCAGAAACCGTATCAACTGCGGCATCGTGAAATTGCACGCGACGCTTATCAGCAAAGCGGCGCACGCCGCGCAGTACATGCCCCTCGACCCTTGGGATATCTCCCATAGCAGGGCGGCGGGGCGTTTGTTGGAATTTTCAGTTTCGGTCAGTTCGCCCACCTCGCAATTTTCTCACTTGCATTATACTTTAAGGAACCGAGTATTGAATATGGGGTGTTGCCGATGGGCGGTGTCTTGGGGCGCGAGTTTTATATGGAGGGTGCAGTCGCTGTCGCCAGAAAATTGCTTGGGGCGGTGCTGGTCCGAAACTCCCCGCAGGGTACTGCGTCGGGGGTGATCGTCGAGACGGAGGCTTACGCGGGGCGCGATGACGCCGCGTGCCATTCGTACAAGCGCGATGCTCCGGCCAGTGGGCACCGCACGAACGTCATGTTCGGCCCCGGTGGGGTGGCATACGTGTATCTCATCTACGGGATGCACTGCTGTTTCAACGTGGTGGCGAATTTGCCGGGTTTGCCCGAGGCTGTGCTGATACGCGCGCTCGAGCCAAAAGACGGAATCGCGCTGATGCGGGAACGCCGGGGCGTGCCCGGCCTGAAAAATTTGTGCAGTGGCCCCGGAAAGCTCTGCGCGGCGCTTGGCATAACCCGCGACCTTTACGGCGCCGACCTGTGCGGGGGCGAAATTTACATAGAGCGGGGCGAGCCGGTTCCTGACGAATCCGCGCTCTCCACGCGCCGCATAAACGTGGACTACTCCGGCGAAGCCAGCCTGTACCCGTACAGGTTCGTGATCAAAGACAGCGGTTTTCTTTCGACGCGGAGGTATGTGGCGTAGTCAGGCGCCCACCGACAGCTCGGGCTTTTTCCGATAGAGCAGCACGCTCAGCTCTTCCAATATCCTGTCGTACGCGGGCAGGTCCCCTCCCCCGATATAATCTCTGGCGATGTAATCCAGGATCGCTTTCGAGAGGTTCGGGCACTCCACTGCGGAAGAGCGTTTCAGCGTGTCGTATACCCTTCCGATGACTATATCCGCGCCGGAGTGCGGAGTGTCGGGCATCAGAAGCAGCACTTCGTCGTTCCCGGTCCTGTATGCCGAGTCGCAGGCCCTGATGCATTGAAGGACTATCCTGCCGAAGATGGCGAAGATCAGCTTTTGCTCGATTTCGCTGATCTCGATGCCGTGGGCTGGGGGGTACGATATCCTGAAAAGCACTGCCGACATCTTTCTCTTTCCCCGCGTCACCGATTCGACGTCCGACTTTGCCTTGTATTTCATGAACCCCGACACGTAAAGGCCGGTCGATGGGTCTATTGCGTCGAACACCTCTATTTTGGCGGCCTCGCTCGACCGCAGGATCGGGGAGAGCATCATGAGCGCCTGCTTGCCCCGGACGGTGCGCTTGACGACCCATTCTTCCCCGCCGAACTTCATCTGCCCCTTGCCTGCTTCAAGCGGTATCAGGGATTCGAGGGATTTCCCGAGGATTGCTTTTTTGTCGAGCTTGAAATCGTCGGCGAAGGGCTCGTTGTAGGCGATTATGCGCTCGGCGCCGTCTTTCTCCTTCTCCATGAAAATGCACGGGAACTGTATCGAATCGATGATCTTCCTGAGTTCGTCTATGCTGACGTTGTTCGACACGATGCGGTCGATCTTCCGCGCGAACAGAGGGTCCCCTGGAGCCGCCACCATCGACATGGCGGTCATTATGCCGGCTATGACGATGGAAAACCCGATGAGGCTGAAAACGACGCTGGCCCGAAACGCGGCGGCAAAAAAAATCACGAGCACGCCGTCCGTCAGCCCCGCTACCGCCACAGCGGCTCTCATTTTATAATTGTTGCACAGTATTACGTAAAACGCGGCCATTATGAAATATATGCAGGTGATTCCGGCAAGAAAGATTGGGGGGACGTGGGAGATATCCGTCGATCCTTTGCCGAAAGAGTACGTGATAGCCGCTATCGGCAGCAGGAGGGATATCGGAGATATCAAATACTTGTAAAACCCGCCGCCCCCGCCGATTGAAGAATCGTTCCTCATTTGCCCACTCCCCCTGAAATTCCTTGACAAATCGTAAAGTTGCCAAAAAGCATAACGCATGGTGCCAGCTTGCCAGCCCTAACTGTATGCGCAAATATAGCATATTAATCAAAACCAGACAATGAATTTCGGGGTTTAAGCTTAATACGAGAAATAAAAGTTTTTTTAATTAATATCTTTCAGCGAGGGTCGAGCGTTTCAACGGCAGTCTGGATACGCCGCCCCGTCGAAGCCAATACCATTGCCTCCCCCAGTGGGGGAGATCGCAATGCCTTTACTTCCCCACTGGAGGAGTGTGACTTGCCAGTGCCTCTATTTCATTCAGCGAAAGCCCCGAGCTTTCCGCGATGATATCGTGGGAGATGCCCTTCGAGAGCAGTATTTTGGCCATTTCGGCTTTGCCCTCAGCCTTGCCTTTGTTTATTCCCTTGCCCATGCCCTCGGCCAAACCCTCTGCCAAGCCTTCGGCCCTTGCCCCGTACATTCTGGCCAGCTCGTCCATGCGGGCCTTCTCCCTCGCCTCGAATATCAGGCGCGCCCGCTCGTCCGCTGACAGCTCCTTCAAAATGGTCACCGCCTCGCCCATCTCAGGGCTTCTCGCCGCAAGCATCTCTATCTCCTCGCTTTCCTCAGACCTGATCAGGCGGAGCCAGCCCAGAAGGGCTTCCTCGCGCCCGCTCTCCCCGGCGCCCGGCAGTTTCCCCAGCTCAAGCGTCCGTATCTCCATGGCGTCCGTCAGAAGCGTCCCGCTCGCCGGGTCGTACAGCCTGAAGACATGCTGATAAACGGACTCCCCCGGCAGAAAGTCGTAGCCGAATATCGCTATCGTGATCGCCCTTCTGATTTTATCATAGCCTTTCCCAGACGGCACCTGCGCTATCAAGTTCTTGCAGGTGTAGAACGCGACCCGCTCCTTCACGAAGGGAGCGTCGTGGAGCTGTATCTCGACGTCGATAAGATGCCCGCTTTTCGTCTCAACGCGCACGTCGAGTATGCCCAGCTTGCCTCCGGGGAGGTCGCGCTCCAGGTGCGTGTCGATCAGGGATATCGCGGAGTACTCATCACCCGGGATGTCGAGCGCGGATATGAGGAATGCGCGCAGGACTTTGCCGTGCCTCCTGTCGCCGAAGACCATTTTGAACACGACGTCCGATTTGAGCGGCAGCAGCTTCGTTCTGCCTTCGCTTTCCATGGGTTTCCCCTCCTATCTCGATGAAATCAATTTCAACAAGAATACAATATGCGCGCTTGCTGCGTAACGACAATTCATGCAGAGCCTTTGGGGAATCGCTGAGACGCGAGGGCGGAAAAATTCACAT
>JAISQC010000181.1 GCA_031274465.1 Synergistaceae bacterium
AAGAAAATATCTTTTTGCCCGCGCGTCAAGCCAATAAGCTCTTTTAGAATGTCCACCCGCCGCTTGCCGCCAAAGTCTTTGAGGAAGAAACAAACGTCCACATCGCTTGATTCCGTCGCGTTGCCTTTGGCGTAAGAGCCAAATAAGAAAGCCCTGTCGACGGGCATGGCTTGCCGGACAATATCCGCATAATTTTTCGCCGCTGCGCTCACGGCTTCAAAGTCAACAGCCATTTGAAGACCTCCTTTGTCCGGGACAGCATCTCTTTTGCTTCTAGTTCGCCAACTTGCCCGCTTAGTTTATTCAAAAAATCTGGGTAGCGGTTGTTTAGATAATACGAGGACAGCGACTCAAAAAGGTCATACATGTCCTCTGATACAGGCGCTGGAAGTTTATCCTCGAATCGTTCCACAAGTGTGGGGATGTTGTGGGTTTTTGGGATATTATCGTCAAGATACAGAGAATATAGCCCCTTGACGAGTTTTTCTATCGCCTGTTGGCACATAAACACAACATAAAGCCACCTCTCGCCGGATAACATTGCTCCTGCCGTTTCAAGGTCATACTGCGCTATATCCAGCCAATACTCGTATTTTTCGTTTGCATCCATAGGTTAATCACTTCCCGCCTGTTTATATCATTTATTGCTCATTTTCAGGAAAACCCAGCTAAAAAACCAGGGTTTTTCTGACTAAGCAGGCATATAAAATAATAGCATATAAACTTTGTTAGAGGAGATAGAGCCAACATTCGTGCCGCCAGAGGCCATTTATATCGCAAAGCCAGTCGCGGCGCCCTTTTTCAAGAGATTTATTGCCGTCGATGTTTCAGTTATAACTTAAAAAGTTGTTGATATCACCTTGAATTTAAGTTATGATTGAAATAGGAAGTGAGATCATGAAAAATAGAGATTTGTACCTACGGCAGCTCATCGCGTTCAAGGATAAATCGCCGGTGAAGGTAATCACTGGCGTTCGCCGTTGCGGTAAGTCAACTTTGCTGGATTTGTACGCGCAATATTTGCTAGAGGAAGGCACAAGCCCTAAATCCATCATACGAATGAACTTCGAGTCGCTCGAATACGATGGGATAAAAACGTATCGGCAACTTGATGAATATATCGATTGCAATCTGACGCCGAGCGGGATGAACTACGTTCTTCTCGACGAAATTCAGCAGGTCGAGGGCTGGGAAAAAGCGGTAAACTCGCTTAGACTCGCCGGAAACATCGATATCTACATCACGGGCTCGAACGCCCAGCTTCTATCGTCGGAACTGTCCACGTTTCTGTCCGGCAGATATGTGGAGATCAGGATGTTGCCGCTCTCCTTCGCGGAATTTCTTGATTTCAACGGCCTTCGTGACGGCAGAGACATGGATGGATGCTTCAACGAATACCTGAGATACGGCGGTTTTCCAGGCATTGCAGAGATCCGTGAAATTCCCTCAGCTATAAGCCAATTGCTCCACGGCATTTATAACACGATCATCATGAAAGACGTCATCCAGCGCAACTTGGTCAGGGACCCCGCCCTTTTGGACAGCGTGACGCGTTTTTTGTGCGGCAATGTCGGAAACGCTCTGTCCACGAAGAAAATCAGCGATTTTTTGACAAGCTCCGGCAGAAAGACAAACAGCGAAACCATAGACAATTATCTGCATATGCTTGAAGGCGCGTACTTCATATATAAAGCGCGCAGGTATGACTTAAAGGGGAGGATGCACTTGAAAACCCAGGGGAAATTTTACATTGTGGATACTGGGATCCGCAACGAGCTGATGGGTATGCGCGGAGATTATGGATTTTTATTGGAAAATGTCGTCTATCTCGAGTTCTTGCGGAGAGGCTATGAAGTTTCCATCGGAAAGCTGGGGCCGCTCGAAGTCGATTTTGTTGCCACCAAGCCCGACAAGACAGTTTATTGCCAGGTTTCCGCCACGATCCTCGACGAAAAGACCAGAGAGCGTGAACTGACGCCGCTTCGCAATATTCCAGACAACTATGAAAAGATAATCTTGTCGATGGATAGGACACCCATGACCGATTTTAACGGGGTCCGCAATATGAACCTGCTGGATTTTTTGCTGGGCCGCGAATAAATTGCTAGCTTTTTCAGCCTTTGACGCTAGTATAAAATAGCATAAAAAGAAATAGCATAAAAAGAATATTGCTATAATGTCAATTTTGTGCGAAAATGAAATTGTTAATCCGTAAGCGTTAACGTCAAACAACGCTCTCTAAAGCTCAACAGCAAAGAATCCATCCAATATCCTGTCTGCGGTTAAAGATGGGAATGCCATCGGACGGGCGATTTGATTGCCGAGTGAGGATCCAATTTGAAAGGCAGCGCACTATATAGGCGGATCGGCCAGTTGGCAGTTTCTTGCTTTAGCAGCAAACCAAGATGAAAAAGCCGCGCAAAACGTTGCGTTGCAACGAATTACGCGGCTTTAAAATTGACTGGGGCTTGTTGCGGATCAGTCTTTTTTTTGCGCATGTCTTCCAATTCGAGCAAGGCGTCCTCCATCGTGACATCGGCCACCCGGTTTGGGATTCCGATTTGATCTTTATCGTTTATAATCTATAATCGATGCGGGGCGGATCGCAAATATTTTATCGCCTTTGTAAAGGGGTGTTGCCCTGTGTGGGGGAAGGATATAGGGATAGATTTGGGGACCGCGACGGTCCTGATATTCATAAAGGACAAGGGGGTCGTCCTCCAGGAGCCGTCCGTCGTCGCAATGGATCAGAACAGCGGAAGGATACTCGCGGTGGGCGACGACGCAAAGCTGATGATAGGCAAGACGCCGGGCAACGTGATCGCGGTGCGCCCCCTCAAGGACGGGGTGATCGCGGACTATTCGATGACCGAGGTCATGCTGAGGCTTTTCATCAAAAAAGTCACCAAGGGCATTGAGCGCATAATGCGCCACCGCGTGATGATATGCGTGCCGTCGGGCGCCACCGACGTCGAGCGGAGGGCTGTGCTCGAGGCGGCTCTCGAAGTCGGCGCCAAGGAAGCCTATCTCATCGAGGAGCCGATGTCCGCCGCGATAGGCGCCGGGCTTGCCATAGCCGAGCCGAGCGGCAACCTCGTGGTCGATATAGGCGGCGGCACCACCGACGTGGCCGTCATCTCGCTCGGGGGCATAGTCGTGTCCAAATCCCTGCGCGTCGGAGGGGACAAGTTCGACGAGGCGATAATGAGATACGCCAGAAAGCAGTTCAACCTGGCGATAGGCGAGCAGACGGCGGAAGACCTCAAGGTCAGCATCGGGACGTGCTTCCCGATAGGGGACGAGCTGTCCAAGGACATCAGGGGGCGCGACCTCATACACGGGCTGCCGAGGCAGATCACCGTGACGAGCGCTGACGTGATGAAGGCCATTGAGGAGTCGATAGGGATGATAATCGGAGGCATTCGCGAGGTGCTCGAGCTAACGCCGCCTGAACTCGCAGCCGATATTATTGACAGGGGAATCATACTCACCGGCGGAGGCGCCTTGCTCAGGGGTTTGCCGGAGCTGGTGACGCAACAGACCGAAATAGAGACGATAGTGGCGGACTCCCCAATGGAATGCGTGGTTCTGGGCACCGGAAAGACGCTGCAGACGCTGGATAAATTCAGGGAGTCGGGCACGGTCCTATCGGCCACGAGAAGGGGCGGCAGGAGGCGCTAGGGTTCGCGCCGCCTCTGCCCGGAACGGATCAGGAGGCGGCGGAATGTTCAGAGGGATTTACGCGGGAACCTCGGCAATGCTGGTTCAGGAAAAGATGCTAGACGTCGTGAGCAACAACCTGGCGAACGTCGACACGTCGGGTTTTCGCGGCAGGGTCGCGGTAAACAAATCCTTCCCCGAGGTGCTGATGGACAGGGTCGAGCGCTACGCGATAGTGGACGAGGCCATGAACGAGGAACTCCACGAGCGGAAGTTTTTCCCTTACGTAAGGGGGCGCACTTCGATAGGCACGATGCCGCTCGCCAACGTCATGAGCGAGACGGCGATGTCGCTGGACAGAGGCCCGGTGCAGCTGACCGACAACCCAACGGACGTGATGCTTCACGCAGACGGGTTCTTCGTCGTGGAGGACGGGAACGGGAACACTTTCTACACCAGGTCGGGGCACTTCCAGAGGAACAATTTGGGAGAGCTGGTAACCCACGAAGGCGAGTACGTGATGGGCGACGGCGGGCGCATAAACGTCGGCGAGGCGTCTAGGATATCGATAGGCGAGAGCGGCCAAGTCTTCGCGGACGGAGACCTCGTCGGAACCCTACAGATCGTTGATTTTGAAAACCCCACATACCTGCACAACGTAGGCAAGTCGCTTCTGGCCGAGACGCCTGAATCCGGCGGTCCGGTGGCGCTCGATGGCGCGTTCGTGATCAGCGGAGCGCTCGAACGCTCGAACGTGCAGGTCGTGCAGGAAATGGTGCGCATGATAGAGGCAAACAGGGCTTTTGAAGCTTCGGGAAGGGCAGTCACTATTCAGGACGAGCTCTCCGGCAGGCTGTTCACGTCTGTCGGGCGCCCGTCGTAGTTTAGCTAAGTTTTCGGGGGGTATCGGATATGTTACGTTCTTTATGGGCCGGCGCAAGCGGCATGATAGCGCAGCAGACTCACTTGGACGTGGTGGCGCACAACCTTGCAAACGTCAACACGTCGGGATTCAAAAAACTCAGGGCCGACTTTCAGGACCTCATCTATCAGATAAACCGCGAGCCGGGCGTGCCTGTCGAGCCGGACTCAATGATACCGATGGGCATTCAGGTGGGGCTTGGCGCCAAGGTCGTGGGCACCACGAGGATATTCGGGCAGGGGTCCTTGCAGGCCACCGACAACGCCACGGACCTTGCCCTCACGGGAGACGGTTTTTATCAGGTGACGCTTCCCGACGGGACGATAGGCTACACGCGGGACAGCAACTGGAAGATCGACGCCAACGGGCAGGTCGTGAACCACGACGGCTATCTTCTGGAGCCGGCCGTGATCGTGCCGGAGGACGCCACGGATTTCGCCGTATCGCAGACCGGCGCCGTTTCCGTGAAGATGCCTGGCGAAGCGGTCCCCGAAGAGATAGGCCAGATAGAGCTGGCGAGGTTCATAAACCCCGCCGGGCTCAGATCGATGGGCCGCAACCTCTTTCTGGAGACTGCGGCGAGCGGCGCACCGGTCATCGGCAACCCCGGCGACGAAGGCTACGGGACCATCGAGCAGCGGACCCTCGAAATGTCGAACGTCCAGGTGGTCGAAGAGATGGTCGAGATGATAGTTGCCCAGCGCGCATACGAGGCTAACTCCAAGACCATACAGAGCGCGGACGAGTTTTTGCGGATCGCGAATAACCTGAGGCGCTGACGGAGCGGGGGCGATCCGAGTGAGAATGCGCATCTCGGCTCTTTCGGCAGCGATTATATTGGCGATATCCTCTGTTGCGGCGTCTGCCGCGTCAGACCTGTCGGTGGAGCTGCCTTCGTCCATAGAGTCGAGGGAGGGCTGGTTCTACTTGGGGGAATACGCCGAGATAAAAGGGGACCGCGAGCTTGCGGATGCGGCGTCTATGGCGGTCATACGCCACAGCGGATCCTTTTCGAGGGGCGACGTGATAGAAGCCCTTGGCCAGACGGAAGTGGCAGGAAGATCCGTCGCGATGGACATGCCCGACGTCGTTCGGGTCTCACCCGAGCCGGATATCGCCTCAGAGCTCAGGGCGATGACGGGGTGGAAATGGCGGATAGACGTGGATGTCGTGCCGGAAGGCTGGGCGAAGCTCATGGAGGGCTACAGCGGCTTCCATCTTCCGCCGAAAATAATACCGGGCGCGAGGTCGCTTGCGATAAAGCTCGACGACGGCGGCGGCCTGCGCACCAAACAGGTCAAGCTGACTTGGTACCAGCCGATGGCTTACTCGGCGGTTCCCATCGCCAAAGACGCTCAGATCGGCGTTTCGTCGCTTCGGATGCGGATAGGGCGGGCGGGGATGATGATGACCAACTTCTGGTCGCCCGAACAGCTCGCAAACGCCGTTGCTCGCAAGCCGGTGAATGCCTGGACCCCGATAGAGACGGGCGATGTCACGCAAAAGAGCTTCGTCCGCGCGGGAAGCACCGTGACGATGGTGGCGAGCGTGAACGGCCTCGGCGTCGAGGTTAAGGGCATAGCGATGCAGCGCGGCGGCATGGGCGACGTGATAAAGGTGAAAAACCTGTCGAGCAAAAAGGTCCTGATGGCCCGGATAGTGGGAGACGGCAGGGTTGAGATCGATCAGCGTTAGATGAGCTAATTTTTGCCGCAAGCTTTTTTGCGCCGCCGTTCGGGATGACCCGAAAGGCTGAGGGAGGGAATCTGGATGATATTCAGCAAAAAAAATATAGCGATTTTTGCCGTGGTTCTGGCGCTCGTTTCCGGCACGCCCGCAGCTCACGCCGATTCGCTGTGGAATGACGGCAGCAGCCTGTTCTCGGACAGAAAGGCCTCGTCCATAGGAGATATATTGCTGGTAAAGGTCTCGGAAAAATACACCGACACCGACCAGGGCAAGACCAGTTCCACGAAGGAAACGGACGAGGACATAAAGGCCGGATGGGGCATCCTGTCGTTTCTGAAGGCGTTCGGCTTCGGTTCGTCGTCCAGCATGAGCGGCAACACGAAGGTGGAGCGCACGAAGAAGATGGATATGCTCGTCAGTTGCATCGTGACGGACGTGATGCCGAACGGGAACATGGTGATACATGGCGAGAGGTCGATGGTGAACGGGGCGGAGAGGATGAACGTCCTCTACTCGGGGGTCGTGAGGCCGCAGGACGTGACGCACAACAACATCGTGGACAGCACACGGGTGGCGAACGCCGAGCTGGTCGTAAACGGCAAGGGCGTGATATCACGCACGCAACGCCCCGGGCTGATCAACCAGATACTTCAGGCTATATTTTAAATTTAGATGAAGATGAATGGAGGCGGCTTCATCATGAACATGAGGAAAATAATATTAACGCTTGCGGCGGTATGCGCGTCTGCGGTTTCGGCGGAGGCGGCTGTGCAGCCGATGGTGCGCATGAAGGACATAATGACGGTCGAGGGCGTCAGGGAAAACCAGTTGGTCGGAATGGGCCTGGTCGTCGGCCTTCAGGGGACCGGCGACAAGGGGCCGATGGCGATGCAGATGATGTCCAACATGACCCAGCAGTTCGGGGTGACGATGGATCCCAAGCAGATCAAGAGCAAAAACGCCGCCGTGGTCACGGTGACTTGCCAGCTTTCCCCCTTCTTGAGTCCCGGGCAGAACACCGACGTGCTGGTGAGCGCGATGGGCGACGCGAAGAGCCTTGAGGGCGGAGTACTGCTTCAGACGCCGCTCAAAGGCGCGAACGGCAAAACTTACGCCGTGGCGCAGGGGCCGCTCACTCTGGGCGGCTGGTCTCAGAGCGGCGCGGCGGCCACCACTAAGAAGAACGTTGTGACTGTAGGCCGCATCCCGAGCGGCGCGATAGTAGAGCAGGGCGTGGATATGAACTTCTCAGGCGACGGCATCGTAAACCTGTTGCTGCGGAACTCGGACTTCACGACTGCGCAGCGCGTGGCTAAGGCGATCAACGACAAGTTCGGGTCGATTGCCCACGCATCGGACGCCGGAAGGGTTTCGGTTCAGCTTCCGCCCAATTACGCGGGTTCGCCTGCTGCCTTCATAGCATCAATCGAAAATATGACCGTGAGGCCCGATACGGTCGCCAAAATCATCGTAAATGAGCGCACCGGGACGATCGTCATGGGTGGCAACGTCAGGATAGGCAACGTGGCCGTGGCGCACGGCAACCTAATGGTCAAAGTCTCCGAAAACCCACAGGTGAGCCAGCCGAACCCGATGAGCGGAGGCCGGACGGCGATCACGCCGCAAACCGACATAGCGGCTAACGAAGAGACCAGCCCCCAACTGGTGGAGCTTCCGGCGACTTCTACGGTCCAGGACCTGACGAACGCCATGAACGCGGTCGGCGCTTCCCCTCGCGACCTGATGGCCGTGCTCCAGGCCATGGACGAAGCCGGCGCCCTGCACGGCGAGCTGGTAATACAGTAAGGGCGGGTTCGTAAAATGGCGGATTTCAGCGCGATAAACAGGCCCAACTTCCTGAACCCGGACGGCTCCATGTCCCTCAAGGAATATCAGAGGAAGGAGCGCGCCCTCGAGGAAACCTGCAAGCAGTTCGAAGGGCAGATGTTCGCGAAGCTGTGGAAGGACATGCTGAAATCCGCCCGCAACATCGGCGGAGAGGAAAAAAAACGCGAGTACGGCGCGCTGGAGGACACAGTGGTGGAAATGGTCTCCGAACACCTGAGCGAGAGCGGCGGGGTCGGCGTCTGGAAGGTACTCTACGACAGCCTCCACAAACAGATCCCGCAGCCGGTGGAATACAAGGGCACGGACTCCGCCGCATCTTAAAAAGATATTTTTTAAACCCAAACCTAAAGATAAGACCGTGGGTTCCACCCACACCCGCGAGGGAGCCAGCTCCCTCGACCCTCGTAATAATTTTTTATGCTCACCCTCAGGGTGAGCATAAAAAATTTGATGGAGGTCAAGGAGGCAGAGCCTCTTTGCGGAGTTTGAGGCAGAGCCTCAAGGTCTTGCCTGCGGGTTTGGTTTTTTTTGGGTTTGGGTGTTAATTATGCCCCTGTTTTTTTCGGATGGATGTGAGATAATCTTCCGCGTTGAAAATAATTGGAGGTGCGATGATTGGGCAAAAAAACTATTGCCGCTGTAGCGGCGCTTATTTTGATAGCGGGTGTCGCTTACGCCGTCAAGAGCGGGGTAATCGCCGAGCTGCTTGGCGGGGGCGAGGAGGTTTCCAAGGCTATCGAGTCCGCAGGCGAGGCCATCCCTGGCGTCTCGGGCGAAGGCGGGGAGTACGTCTTCATGAGCGTCTCCGATACGCGCACCCTGTCCGGCGCCACGGCGCTTTTGTCCGCCGTTCTGGAGGCCGATGACGGCGGCCGGGTTTCGAATTTGCTCGGCGATGGCGACCTGAAGCGCGCGCTTGCGGTCCTCGACTCGGCTAACAGCTTTGTCGGCATGTCCTCGGAGATGGCCCTTTTCGTCTCATCGGCCGACGTGCCGGAGGTTTATCTTTCTCTTTTTGCCGACGCCGGTGAATTTGACAGGTTCGTCGCGAGCGGCGACAGCAAATTTCTGCGTATCGACGAATGGGATGCCGGTGAGGCGGCCAAGGGGACGGACGCGTGGAAGCTGCGCTACGTCGGTGGCGCGTCGGAGGATAAAGACGTTTTTTACATGACCCGCCGGACCGTCGGCGACAAGTGCCTGGTGAACATCGCTGCGGACGAGGCCGGTATAGGCATGATGAAGTCTGCGGCCGAGGACCCGGCGAAACGCTTTTCGGCGCCCAGGGCGACCGAAGGGCCGAACTACGCGCTGATGAGGCTCAAAGACAATGTTCTTCGCGGCGTGTCCGGGGATATTAACGAGGAGATGTCGTGGGTGGCGTCTGAAGACGGAATGGCGGTTAGGTCGTTCTCCGGCTCGTATGCCAGCATTGCGCCGAGGTCGCCGAGCGACGACTTCAAGCCTTTGCCCACGCCGATTTTGGGCGAAGGCGCGCTTGCCATGCTGTTCACGTTCGATCTCGGCTCGCTCAGCCAATTGCTCCCTCAAGGCTATGACGACCCATTCGAAAAGCTCTTCGGGACAAACAGCGGATTGCCGGCCGACCTCGCCGCTAACCTGACGGCCATCGCGAAAAGCTGCAGGCTGTCCGCTGTGGTAGTGGACAAGGGCGGCGATATCGGGACGGCGTACCTCGTGATAGAGACGCCGGAGCGGGAAACGGTCGACAAGCTCTACGCCATGGCAACCTTATTCCTCGGCGAAGCCTCCGGGCTGGAAGGCTGGGATTCCGCTTATGACATACCGTTAGGCCCCATGCTAAATGCCGTCCTGGCCCGCAGGGGAGACGCAGTCCTGCTGGGCGTCGGGGAGTTCGCGGACTACGGCAAATCGCTCGCCGTATCCCCTGACATTGAGGAGATGGCTTCCCCCGCGAACGTGATTGGGCTCGCCCTGACTTCGAGGCTTTTTGAGATCAACGGAGGGGAGCTCGGCCAGGAGTTTCGCCAGGGGATGGGGCAAGCTTTCGAGGATTTCGGGATGCCCAGCTCGATACGCGCTTTACTGAACTTGGATGAGATCGAATATTTCGGCGCGAGGCAGAATATAGATGGCAAAGGCGCCATAGACGTGATTTGGAGGAAGTGATGTGAGATGAAACATTCTGTAGCTATTTTTACGATGGTCTGCTGCGGCTTGGCGCTGCCTCTTTCGGGGCTGCTGCCAAAAGCGGCGTCGGCGGCGGATGCCCACGTCCGCCCGGTGGCGGTCTTTGAAACTTCGATGGGGGATTTCAGGATAGAGCTGTTCGACGACCTTGCGCCCGTGACCTGCCGGAACTTCATGGACTTGGCCGAGAGCAATTTCTACGACGGAGTGATATTTCACCGGGTCATAGACGGCTTCATGATCCAGGGCGGCGACCCAACCGGAACGGGGATGGGAGGCCCGGGGCACGTGATACCGGACGAGTTTGGCAAGGGGCTGTCGCACGATTCCGAGGGCATACTCTCCATGGCAAACGCTGGCCCCAACACCGGCGGGTCGCAATTTTTCATCACGCTCGCGCCAACGACGTGGCTCGACGGCAAGCACGCGATCTTCGGGCGAGTAGTTGATGGCATGGAGGTCGTGCGGGCGATAGGCAAAGTCCAGACAGCCCGCCAGGACAAACCCGTGACCGACGTGGTGATCAAAAAACTTACGATCGAGGGCGACCCGTCGCGGCAGTAAAAACCCGTGGATTTGCCGTTGTTTGAAAAAGAAATAAAAAATAAGCGCCAATTGCGAGAGATGGAATCCCTTCTCGCTGGCCTCGATCTTAGCGTGCCCGAAGGTTTCGAATACGCGATAGGTTTGTACACGGCTGAAGATGAGCTTGTCGGATGCGGTTGCCTCAAGGGCGATATTTTGCAAGGGCTGGCCATTGCCCCGGAATGTCAGGGCGAAGGGCTTGCCTCGAAAATTGTTTCCCGATTGATACAACAAGCCGCCCTAAGCGGGAAATCGCTCCTGTACGTTTTTACGAAACCGTCCATGGCGCGATTGATAGAGTCGTTGGGATTCAGAGAAATTGCGGACGCCTCCCCTTTCGTGGTGTTGTTCGAATATGGCACTGGGGGAGTGGGGGCGTATAAAGAAAGTTTGGCCGCGTACGCCAGAAAACCGTGCGCGGGCACGGCATCTTCCGTCGTGATGAACTGCAACCCCTTCACGTTAGGTCATCGCTATCTCATCGAATGCGCACTCGAAAAAAGCGATTTCTTGTATATTTTTGTTGTTGAGGAAAACATGTCGGAATTCTCGTTCCCAGACAGAATAAGGCTTGTGCGGGAAGGTGTCGCGGACCTTCAAAACGTGATGGTGCTTCCTGGCGGAAGGTATATCATATCGAACCTGACATTTCCGTCTTATTTCACAAAAGAGGAAGACATGGCGCGCGCGCAGAGCGCGCTTGACGCGACGCTGTTTTGCACAGTCATCGCCCCGACTTTAAACATCGGCAAACGATTCGTGGGAAGCGAGCCGTTCAGCCAGGTAACGGGCATTTACAACGAAACCCTGCAAAAAATTCTCCCCTCGTTTGGCATAAACGTCGAGGAAGTCCCCAGGGCTCGGCGCGGCGGCATTCCGATCAGCGCTTCAGCGGTCAGGCGCTATATTTCAGAGGGCAAAATCGAAGATGCCTGCGCGCTGCTTCCGGACATTACAAAAAAATATGTCAGACAGTTGTTTTCTCCAGGATCTTGACATTTAAATAAAATAAACTCATTATATTATTAGACCGCCAGCGAATTTCAATTGAAAATAATACGGAGGCGCCGCCATGGACAGGGTTAGTTATCCTCAAAGGGCGTATATTTGCGAGGACGTCACGAGAGACGGTTTTCAAAACTTGAATAAGTCAGTAAGCGTTGAGGACAAGCTGAGACTGCTCGATATGATCGCCGATGCCGGCATCCAAAGCATAGAGGTTGGCGCTTTCTCACCATATGAATCGATGAAAATGATGCGAAACACCCCTGAGGTTTTCAAGAAACTGAAAAGAAGGGAGAACGTGCTGTACAGAGCGCTGGTATTCGATCCCAATGGTGCAAAAGAGGCGGCGGAGTGCGGATGCGGTAAGATAAAAATCAATATCTCCGCGAGCGATGCCCATCATAAGGGAGGCACCGGCATGACGACGGCGGATGCGTTGCATAATTTTGCGGCTATCGGAGAGATAGCTAAAGACGCCGGAATGCAGATGGCGGGTTCTATTTCCTTGCCGTTCCGCTCCCCCTTCGAGGGGGAAGGTTTCATTCCTTTTGAAAGGCTATGCGGCATTATTCGATCGTTCATCGACATCGGTATTAGCGAGATTTCCTTATCTGACGCTGCGGGTTTGGGAGATCCGAGGCTGATTTACACCCGTTTTTCGGAACTTAAAGAGCTTTTCCCCGATGTGAGCTGGATGCTTCATATGCACAATACCTATGGCATGGGGCTCGCTGGGATAGACGCGGCTCTGCGCGCTGGGGTGACTAAGTTCGATTCGTCTCTCGCGGGTCTTGGTGGGTGTCCATACATCAAGGGGGCAAGAGGCAACGTCGCAACCGAGGATTTGGTTTTCATGCTGGAATGCATGGGAATTGAAACCGGCACTGACTTCGATCTCATCATCGAGGCTGGGCAGGAGGCAGAACGAATTGCGGGCGGCGATGGGTGCGACAGCGTTATTCAAAGGATAGGGCGTTCGAACGGCAAGGTGAAAAGAATAACTCTTTGATTTTCCACGATCATCGCTGTTTTAACATGAGCCTCTTTCCGCAGAATTTGGACAAAGGGGGGTGGATTCTGTGGAATTTAACGAATTGCGCTACGTTTTAACGGTTGCGAAGCATAAAAATGTTTCGAAAGCGGCCGAAGAATTGGGTATTGCCCAGTCCTCGCTCAGCAAATACATTCATTCGCTCGAAAAACATTATGGGGCGAAATTTTTTAAATATATCAACAAATCGTTCAGGCCGACGCACGCCGGAACCATTTATCTTCAAGCGGCGCAAAAAATGCTTCAATACGTCGAGCGTCTTCCCAAGGAAGCGATGCAAAGCGAAATAGATAGCGAACGGAAGGTGTTGCGCATATTCTGCCCGATGTTCAAAAGCATTTATATCATGCCCAATATCGTGCCGCAATTCAAGAAGCGATACCCCGAAGTGACCCTCATTGTAAAAGAATCCACCTCCAACTCGGCAGAAGCCATGTTGCTCGAAAAAGTGGTCGATATCGCCGTGACAAATTTTAAGCCAAAAAGCAAGGGCATCAATTGCGAACCGCTTTTCAGCGAGGAAATACAACTGGTCGTATCAAAACAAAATCCGCTCGTCCACGAAGGGGTATGGAGGCCTGAAACGGAAACTCTGTGGATAGACATTCAGCTGTTCAGGCACGAAAGTTTTATTTTGCCGGCGCCGGAGCAGATGACCCGTCGAGTGATCGACAATTTTTTCAAACAAGAAAAAATCGCCCCCAATGTACTGATGGAAACAAAAAACATAGAATCGGCGTTCCTAGTCGCTGCCAATGGCGCCGGCGTCACATTCATCCCCGAATATTTCACCCATTCGACCAGCTATTTGCAGACACCAATAACTTTCTCAGTAGGAGATAAAAAACTGGAGATGAAATGTATGATCGCGTATAGAAACGATTATGATTTTCCGCCCGAAGCAAAATATGTCATCGACCTCATAAGACAGTTGATGGCGTGAATGCCGCCGGATAGCTCCGCCGCCCGCTAAAGATGAAATTCAATGACTTGGAGCAGATACTCTGCGTGGCGGAAGAGAGGAACATCTCTTTGGCCGCAAAACGACTTTATATGACGCAGCCGTCCTTGAGCCAGACGATAAAGCGCGTTGAACGGCAGATGGGATATATGCTGTTCGAGCGCGTGCATTCCGGGCTTTTTCCGACGCGAGAGGGAGAGCGATTCGTAAAAATCGCGCAACAGATAATCGAGCTTCGAGACGAACTCACAGTCAAGCTCAAAGAAGCTGAGAATGACGATACGAATCGCCTGATAATCGGCCTTCCCGTCCATTTTTCCTCCGGGCTGCTTCCTGACGTCTTGGGGAAGTTCTGCGTCAGGCACCCGAACGTGGAGATATCGATCAAAGACGCGCCTTCCCCGCAGGTCGAGGCCATGATACTCAATGGCGAGGTTGACGTTGCGATAGTTCATCAGGAAATTTCTCTGAACAAGATAGTTCAGTCTGTCGTCAGCCGCGAAAAGATGCTGATAGCGGTCTCCCCGAATAACAAAATAGCCTCTTCGCGTTTTGCGGTGGGAACCCCCAGCAAGACGATCGATCTGGAAGAGCTTAAAAGACAGACTTTTATCTTAAGCAACACGAACCAGTGGATGAGGCAATTCGCGGATGAATTTTTTACAGTAAATAATTTTCAACCTCGCGGGCTGATGTTCATCAACAGCATTGAAACTATAAAACAGCTTACACTTAAAAACCTTGGGGTCTCTTTCATTCCTACATCATACGTGCAAGGCGAGTCCGCCGAGGACTCGCTGGTATATTTTCCGATTCCGGGCAGCGCCCTCCCCAAACTCACTCTTTCCGCCGCTTATTTGAAGGCCAATTCCAAGAACAAACTCATAAGCACTTTCATGGAATTGATCTCTTCCAGGTAGCGGCGGCAGCCATCACAGTTTCCGTAAGGGGCGTTGCCGTTCGATTTTACACAGCCTTCTCGCATGTTTGCCCAAGCACCATCTATAGCTTTTTTTTATACAATATATGAAATTTCGATATTTGACTTCGATATAGCCGATGACTATAATCAATATTAATAATTATCCCAACGTTCGCAGGAAAAAATGTGTATTTGCGGCAAAAGCCGTTTTAATGCGGT
>JAISQC010000263.1 GCA_031274465.1 Synergistaceae bacterium
CGTCCCAGCTCTTCTTTTTTCGGGCGGAGAGCCGATGTGCTGCGAAAATTTTTTCCGCTATCTGGAGGAAGCCAACCTCCTTGGCATGAAAGTCACCGTTTCCACAAACGGGTCGCTTATCGACGGAGCTGCCGCAAGGCTGATGGCGCCGCTCGTCTCGTACGTCGGGATCAGCATCGACGGGCCACGGGAGGCGCACGACGAATTTCGAGGGAATCCCGGCTCGTTTGACGCTGCGGTTGGGGCGGCGGAGCTTCTCGCGTCGCTCGGATGCCGAGTCGGGCTCAGGTTCACGCTGGCGCGCCCTCTCATCCCTTTTTTGGATGATATTTTTTCCCTGGCCGAAAGCCTTCCGGTCTCTAGGATCTGCTTCTATCATTTCATGCCGGCCGGACGCGGAGAACGCGACGCGGCGCTCGCCCCTGCGCGCGGCGAAACCGATGCGGCGATATGGCGTGTGATGGAGTGGGCCGACCGCGTCTGCGCCTCCCGCCCGATCGAAATACTGACTGTAGGGGACGCGTCCGACGGGGCAAGGCTCCACGAATATCTGCGGAGGCATGGCGCCTCGCGCCTGGAACGGGCTTCTTCGCTCTTGCGCAGCGCCGCGTCCCGAACCGGCGTCTCCGGCATACTGTCCGTCAGATGGGACGGCGTGGTGTTTCGAAACCAGTTCTCCTGGAACCGCCCTCTTGGAAATTGGAGGGAGATCGGCCGCATAGCGCGCGAGAAACCCCCGCTCGATGAAACGGCGCCCGAATGCGCGCCTTGCCATTGGAGGGCGCGGCATATCTGCGCTTCGCGCGCGGCGGGTTTCGGCCGGGAGTGCGGCGCCTTTCGCCGGAAAGGAGCAGGGCGATGACGATGACCGGCATCGTGCCCGAACTCATCCCGCTTGCCCGAGCGCTCGAAGAGGGCCTTCCCATCGCGCGCGAGCCGTTTCACGACGTCGCCCGAGGGTTGGGGCGGCCCGAGACGTGGGTGGTCGAAAACGCGCGGGCAATGATTGATTCGGGATATATCAGGCATTTTGGGGCTTTTTTCGATTACCGCGCGCTCGGGCTCAGAGGATATCTTTTCGGGGCCGATTTGCCGCCAGACTGCAAAAAAAGCGTAATCTCAAGGCTGACCGGCATGAGCGGCGTGACGCACCTTTACGGCAGGAGGCACTATCTTGGCACATGGTTTACCGCGCTTCTTGCTGGCGAAGCGTGCGCGCTTGATCTCTGCGGTTTTTTGCGTTCTGCGGGATGCCGCTTTGTGGCGCTCGAAACGGCTTTGAGGATAAAGCTCAGGCCGGTTTTCGCAGAGCGCGGCGGAATTGGGCCAGAGACCAATCCGCCGGGCAGCCCGCTGGTAGGCGGGAGGCTCGAAGGGCGGTTGCTGGAGATAGCGAGGGCGTTGCAGGGCGGGATGGGCGTTTCGAGCAGGCCGTTCGACAGAGCTGGCGATATCTCGGGGATCGGGTGGCATGAATTGCTTGACGGCGCAAAGTCGCTGGCAGGGCTTGGAATCCTGCGCAAAATAGGGGCATCGCTGAATCACATCAGGGCCGGTTGGACATCTAACTCGCTTTGCGCGTTCGACGCCTCCGGCATCGGCGATGACGAGGCTGCGGAACTCGCGCGCCGGGCTGTCTCCAATCTCCCTTGGGCAAGCCACTGTTATCTTCGCCGGGTTTTCGACAGTGATTTGTCGCGAGGTTGGCCTTATAATCTTTACATAATGATTCACGCGACGTCGGAAGGGGAGCTCGGTGGGCGTGAAAGAACCTTGCGGGATAAACTGCCCGGTTTTGGCTTCACATCGCTGCGGACCGAGGAAGAGCATCTGAAAAGGCTTTTCAGAATTTGATTGGAGGCGATTGCGTTGCTTGACAAGCCTGAGATGAGGAGACATGACAAATTTGTCTCGGACGTGGAATGGATGGAAAACGTGCTTCGCGAGGGGCAATATGCCTGCGTGGGCTTTGCGAGCCCCGACGGCGACCCGTATGTCCTTCCGATAGGCTACGGATACGAGGACGGCGTGCTGTACCTGCACGGCGCCGCAAAGGGCTTGAAAAATGACATGGCTGCGGCCAATCCGAGGGTGTCGTTCAGCGTGTCGGTCGGAGTCGAGGTGATACGGGGCGCGACTGGCGAGGAATTCAGCTGCAAATACCGCAGCGTCATCGGTTTCGGAGAGATAAAAGAGATAACGGAGCTCGCTGAAAAGAACAGGGCGCTAGCGGCATTGATGAGGCAGTACGAGGGGCCTCACTCAGACATGACCGAGGAAGGGTCGAAATCCGTGTGGGTTGCGAAGATCGTGGTCAAGGAGATGACGGGAAAGGCGAGCGGTTATCCGAAGCCTTGAAAAAGCCGTTTTAAATTATGGGTACATCCAAAATCTAAAAAACACTTTATAAGGAGGCGTTTTGATGAACTACGGTTTGCCGTGCGAGAAGATGAAGGACACCAATTTCGGAGGAGGGATAAGGGAGATACTGGCACAGGCCGATGAGATGCAAAAGTCCGGCCGCAGCGTGATCCACATGGAGATAGGGCGCCCGGATTTCGACTCGCCGGAGTGCGCGAAGAGGGCTGCCATCCGCGCGCTTGAAGAGAGAAACGTCCACTACACCGATATGGCCGGGACACCTGAACTCAGGAGCGAGATTGCCGCCAAGTACAAGAGGGACGCCGGGATGGACATCGACCCGGATCGGGAGGTTGTGGTCACGTCGGGGGCCGTCGAGGCGCTTGCCACGGTCTTCATGACCATGCTGAACCCAGGCGACGAGGTAATAGTCCCCTCCCCGTATTTCCCGGTGTATGACGACCAGATCAGGATGGCTGGCGGGGTGCTCCGCGCAGTCCCGAGCAAAATCGAAAACGGCTTCAGGCCGGATCCGGGCGACATCGAACGGGCGATAACCTCAAAAACCAAGATTATAATGATAAACTCGCCGAACAATCCGACCGGGGCGACGTCCACCCGCAGCGAGCTCGAGGCGATAGCCGAACTGGTCAAATCGCGCGGGCTGCTGGCGCTGTCGGACGAATGCTACGAGAAATTCGCTTACGACGAGAACACGCCGCACGTAAGCATGGCATCCCTGCCAGGCATGAAGGAGCGCTCCTTCACCATCAGCGCGGCATCGAAGACCTTTTCGATGACCGGATGGCGCGTCGGCTGGGTTTTGATTCCGGCGGAAACCAAACCGTTCATCATGAAGTGCCATCAGGGGATCGCGACCTGCTCCAATTCGTTCGCACAGGCCGGAGTTGCCGAGGCTCTCCGTTCGGCGTGGCCCGACGTCGAACTCATGATAAGCGAATACAAGGCCCGCCGCGATATGATGGTGGATATGCTCTCCAAAATAGACGGCATCGAAACTCCGACTCCGCGAGGGGCGTTCTACGCCTTCCCCAGCATACGGGGCCTAGGGCTGCCGTCGTTCGAATTCTGCGGGCGCCTGCTCGCCGAAACCGGAGTGGCGACCGTGCCGGGCCAACCCTTTGGAGCGGAAGACGGCTATATGAGGATGACCTACTGCCGTCCAAGGGGCGAGATCAAAGAGGCGCTCACAAGGATTGGAGATTTTGCAGCCAAACTCAGGCGATGACAATCGATCATCACAAGCAATCCCCATGATTTTTGGTCCTCTTGAGACAGACCGGGGCTTTTTGGCCGGGGGGGCGCGCGTCATGCGCAGCGTTGAGCGTATTTGTACAATTGCCACTGGCGCCGCAGAATATAATATAGTATCCATAAATGCAACGGAGATATCCGCGAGGTGCTGAGCATGGACGCGTTCGAGATAAAAAACACAATGATCAGGCAAACTATGGACCGTCTCGAGGACGTCCTGCACGGCAAAAGAGAGGCGATGCTGCGAATTTTGGTCTGCGCTTTTTCCGGCGGCCACATGTTGCTAGAGGACCTTCCCGGCCTTGGCAAAACCACTGTCGCGATAGCCGTAGCGCGCGTCCTTGGCATGTCATTCGGGCGCATACAGTGCACAAACGACCTTCTGCCAACCGACGTGACGGGGCTCAATATTTTTAAAACCGGCAAGGGTGAGTTCGAGTTCCATCCCGGGCCGATATTCAATAATCTGGTCCTGGTAGATGAAATAAACAGGGCAACGCCGAAGACCCAGAGCGCGCTTCTAGAGGCAATGGGGGAGGAGCAGGCGACGATCGACGGCACGACCCACAGGCTGTCGCGCCCTTTTATGGTCATAGCGACGCAAAACCCGATAGAGCATTCCGGGACGTTCCCGCTCCCCGAGTCGCAGATGGACAGGTTCATGATGAAATCGTCCATAGGCTATCCGGACAGGGATTCCGAGCGCGATATCCTGCGCGCTGGCAGCCAGAAAATCTCCATAGAGAACCTGGGCGGAGAGCTCGCCGCAGACGATGTGGCCGCAAGCCAAGAGCGCATCGAGAATGAAATAACGGCCTCGGGGAAAATCCTCGACTACATACTCGCCTTGGCAGAGGCCACGAGGCGGCACCCTCTCGTCGAGGCCGGAATTTCCACGCGGGGCGCTATGACGCTCCTGCGCTGCGCGAAATGCGTGGCTTGGATGAGAGGCCGGGACTATGTGGTACCAGAGGATGTGAAGGTTTTCGCCACATCGATACTCGCGCACAGGATACAGCCCGCATCCGGCAACAAGCCGGATGCTCCGAGGATAATCGCCTCCGTTTTAGAGGAGACTCCGGCGCCATGAAAGTGATCTCCATAAACAGGTCCGGCATAATCTATTGCGCGATGTCCATCGTCATGGGCGTGGTCGCCGTGAATGGCGGCAACAACTTCCATTACCTCGCGACCGGCGCCTTGCTGGGCTACATGGCGGCTTCGGGCATAACGGGATGGAAAAACATCAGAAACGCCGAAATCGACCTGTCTTTTCCCGATGAGATATATGCAGGCGCGCCTTTCCTGCTGAATGTGGAGGTTCGAAACAAGGGCAGGTCGCCGATTTTTTTGATAGATGCGAAAGTCGGGGAGGAGCGCGTTTTTTTCCCGGTCATCCAGCCGAAAGAGACTGTTTCAAAGACTGTCCTGTTCTCATTGCCGACGCGAGGCGTGTGCGTTGTGGATGACGTCGAGCTCTCATCCACTTACCCCTTTAATTTTTTCACGCGCTACCGGCCATCGAAGTTTGAGAGACAGGCGATGGCGTTCCCGGCGCCGCGCGCCTGGAACGCAGGGGAGGTCAGGATGTGGGCGCCAAGCGGCGACGGCTTGGATCGGAAGGCCAGGGATCCCGACGCCGGGCGGGACGTCATAGGCGTCAGGCCGTATGTCGAGGGCGACGCTATGAAGATTATCCACTGGAAGTCGAGCGCGCGGACCGGGCGGCTCAACTCGAGGCTTTACGACGGCGGCGAGGACGCGAAAACGCTCGTCATAGATCTTGACGCGCTCATGTCCCTTGGAGTCGAAGCCGGGCTGTCGATGGCGTCTTATGAGATATCCCATTCGATAAAGTCCGGCAGCGCGATAGGAATGACCGGATGCGGCATGACATGGGCGCCGTCGGCTTCGCGCGCCGGCAAGCTGGCGATGCTCGCTGCGCTGGCTCTCCATGAATAGGCGTTCGGTGCCGTTAAAAAACCTCCTGCTGGGCAACACGGCGCTTCTGGCGCTGACGGCGCTTATGTCGTGCGTCAGTTTCATAAACGGCGTGTATGCGGCGCTCTATTCGGGGCTCGCGATCATCGCGGTGCTTCTGGATGCGTTCGGGCAGAGGCATCCCCCGAGGTTTCTCATAAACATCGCCTCCGTCGGGGTCCTGGCGTCTTCCATACTCAGGATGAGATTCGATACCGTCGTCATCGTTTTCACTGAGGCGATATTGCTCATGATCGCCGTGAAGATGCTCGAGGGGAAGCGATCGAGGGATTATTACCAGATAGCCGCAATGTCGGTGCTCGCGGTCATCAGCGCCGCTGTAGACGCGCTCGATGGGACTTTCCTCTACTTTTGCGTGCTGGTGAGCCTGTTTTCCGGGTTCCAGCTTTTGCTCGCCGCCTGGTTTGACCGCGACCCCGATTCGGCCCTCACCGCGAGAGAAACTTTCCAGTCGGTCTCGCGCTCCCTCTCGATATGGGCGATGATGCTGCCCATTTGCGTCGTCCTGTTTTTCATCGCCCCGAGGGCCAGAGTCTCGCTCGGCCAATTGCCCCGGCGCGCGAACGCCGAAAGCTACACGGGGTTTTCGGACCACATCACCCTCGGCGCCGTCCGCGACATTCAGTCCGACAGCTCGCTCGCTTTCAGGGCCGAGATGCCGCTCATCGCCCCCAAGCATCTCTTTTGGAGGGGAATGATATTCGACGTTTTCGACGGCCGAACATGGCGGCTCGGAATGCGGGGGCGCCCCGGGCGGATGCTCCTGTCCGGAGACGCGACGGTCAAACAGGAGATATCCATGGAGGCCGGATATTTGGGGGCGCTCTTTGCGCTCGACATGCCGGCGTTCGTAAACGCTCAGGGCGCCGTCCCAGCTGGGGACGGTGTTTTCGTGAACGGCAACTTCAGGTCACGCCTTCGGAGCTATACCGCGATATCTTATCTGTCCCAATCTTTCAGCCCCGATTCGAGGGGCATCCAGCGCGACAGATATCTCAATCTGCCCGACGGCTTTGCCCCCCGGCTGAGGGAGCTCGTCGGTCAGATAGCTTCGGAGGCCGACGGGAAGGTTCCCGAGGCGATAATGTCATATCTCTCCCCGCCGAGGTATTCATATACGATGAGAGGCCTTCCGACTTCAGCCACCCCGCTGGAGGATTTCGTCTTTGACGGGAGGGCGGGAAATTGCGAATACTTCGCGGCGGCGATGGCGGTGATGCTGCGGATGGCGGGGATACCATCCAGGCTGATTGCCGGTTACCATGGAGGCGTGTACAACGACAGCGGGGGGTATTACGTCGTGAATCAGTCGAACGCGCATGTATGGGTCGAGGCATGGGATAGCGCCGAACGCCTCTGGCGCAGATACGACCCCACCCCCGCATCGGGCGAGGAGGGCGAGGATTCGTATGGGGGCGCTCGTTACGGGGTTTTCTGGATGTATTATGACTATATGAACTATCAGTTGTCGCGCGTCTTCCT
>JAISQC010000026.1 GCA_031274465.1 Synergistaceae bacterium
AGTATGCCGTTTACATACTGCTGCGTCTTCAATTGCCACGAAAAAGTGGGCGGTTTCGTCCCGGACGCGTAAAAGGTATGATAAGTCCAAGCCTTGATCGGCTCTTTCCCCTTTGTAACGTCGAACACCCCTTGAGTATGGATATTGTTTCCGTATGGAGGAACCCTGAAAATGCTGACGAGATCCATTCGCGCCCCATCGCCCTTGGATCCGTTTACATGAGACGGCAAATTGGAGGAAACCGGCACCTGAGGCAGATTCGGCCTCATGTTCACCGGGTTCAGGAATGTCGTCGCAAGCCCGAACCTGATGCCTTTGAAGAGATTTTCGTTCTGAAGCAGGCGCCAGAGGACCAGTTTCGTCTGATACATCCTGCTGTCATTCGGAACGAGATCCGATTCGCCGGGCGGGTTTGCCCCGCTCCAGCCGTTTTGCCAGTATTTCGGATCCTTGAATACGAGCGCGTAGGGGTAGCTTGCGCCGGACGCCAGTTGGTTATACCTGTAGTCCCTGCTGTACTTCGACGTGCCCTCATAATTGATCCATGTCGTCGTATTGAGCGGTATCTCATAGTTTACGTTCGCCTTATAAGGATTTACGGCAGGGCTCCTTAGTCCGGCATATGTGTCATAAGGCTCGATCGCGCCGATAAAATGCGTCTCCAGCTCCCGCGTCTGCGACGAATACGCATGCCGCAGGTCGCGCGCCCTCGGACCCTCGGCGAAGGGGAAGTAGTACTTGTCCTTGTTCGCCTCCATATCTTCCTCTACGGTCTTGCCGGATTTCACGTAGTTATTGCCCTTGTCTATATCCCTGCCGTACAGGTTCCTCTCCTTGGGGAGGTTCTCGCCGCTCCACGCGGTCGGCAGCGCGCCCATGCCGAAAGTTGACTGCTCCATCAGTTTCGTTATATCGTCAAACCCATAGCCGTATACTGATTTCGTCAATGCCCAGTCGGCCGTCTCGGTCTCGACTCCGTAGTCGTAACCGCCCATAGCGACGACCGGAATGGCGCTCTTCGGAGTGAAGCTCATGGCGGCTGTCGCCTCGACGAGAAAGAGCACGTTCGTCCTCTTGTTGGGGCTGGTGAGGTCATCGGCGTCGTCAATCGCGACTTCGCCTTTAAGAGGGGCGCGCAGCTCCCCCTTGACCTGCTGGGCGGCTTCTCCATATTCCGGGAAACTCTGGAGCGAGAAGGACAATAGCGCCAGAACCGCCGCAAACTTTTTCATGAAACTCTTTTTCTTTCGCATTCAAACACACCTCATGTTATTTTGATTTCAACGCCGAATAGGGCATTGCTGAAAAATTACCGTCGCGCTCAAGGGTTCCCCAGGGAATCGCTGAATAAATGTTCTTTTCGGCGAAATGGAGTGAATACACTCATTGCAGCCAAAAGGTTATTTATTCAGGGGTTCCCCAAGCCGACTGACTGCAAAACAGCCGTCTCTATCGTGCGCTCAGTGCCGTCGGCGTATGTTATCGTCGCTCGTATCGCATACGCGCCCACGTCGGTATTGCCCGAGGCAATCGCCGCGCCGGCGTCAATTTGGTCGACGCCCATGGCGGAGCCGTCGCTGATCCCCGTTTGGGCCGTCAGCACGAAGCTCTGCGGCAGGGAGGCGAGGAATTCGTCGGTTGGATTGGGGGGTATGTCGCTTATTTCGTACTCCATGTCGTAAATCGCCACTTTGAGCTCTGCGTCACTGCCAAACAGGCGGATATTCCTCGACACGTCGCACAACGGATTTGCCCCGTCGTAAACCAGCAACGCGTCCAGGGTGTTTATCGCGCCGCTTTTTTTCTTCAGAGGCATCGAGGCGCCCGACATCGCCCGTTTCAAAATCGCCTTGCCCCTTTCAATTTCTTCCTGCAGGATGTTGTATGCTTCCTCGGAACGCATGGAAACTGCCGATTGAGTGGCAAAACTACCGGCTATGACCATCATGCCGCCAAGCATTGCGGCGCCGCAAATGGCCACGAGCAGCGTCAATATCAGGGAAAACCCCCTTCGCCTGCCCGACAGCATTTCCGTAGATATTCCAGTCATCTCTCTCCACCTTTCACAAACAACTTAACATATGATCGCCCTAATGTGATTTAAATTCTAAATTAATATTATTAATTAGTCAATGTTTACAATGTAATAAGGTCGATATATCAGCTAAATAAAATATTTTTACTGGATTATGTTTTTTAATGAAACGAAACGGATATGTTAAAACAATCGAAGTGTATTTTCTTGTTTTTGAGGCAAAATCATTAGATAACTCACTCAGTGAGTTATTACGCAGCAACTGAGTGAGTTATCCGCTTGTAACCGATGTTTATAATGTATTGCGATTGGAACAAATTAGCGCGTGATCGGGCATTATAAAAATTCTCCCATTGCCATTTCCCAAGCCTCTTTTTTTTCATCAAAACTCATCGCCGCGTAAGCCGGACTTGTTGACGGCACATAGACCGCCGGAATTGACGAGCTTGCAAAGTGTCTGCGGTACTCGCGCTGCGCTGTGCGACCGTTGAGGAGTATCCGATTGATATTCGGATATTTGGTTAAAAGCCCGGCTATGTCGTTCGGCTCGCCGTCACGAATCTTACGGTCAGCGGAACCAGAGCGCTCCCCCGATCGGTACACGTCCCACAGGGATAATTTGCGCGACAAAATGAAATCGCATCGCGTCGAATAATCTTCATCTGGATCACAGCCAAACAAACGCCAAAACACATTTTGCTTTTTTGCGTAATACTGCTGCAAGCGCAGCGACTCCGCTCCCGGCAAAGTGCCGAGAATTAACGCTTGCGAGCTGTCATTCACCAGTGGGAGGAAAGAAAATACGCGGCTCATATATGCACCTCTTTCGTCAGGTTGATTTTTATATATCTTCGTAGTCATCGTAATCCCCTCTTTTGACGTAATCAGCTCTATCGTATGGCCGAGTATGCGGCCAGCTGTTTTTAGAGGCACCCTTACAGGCCTTCCTGAGCCAATTATTGAGCCAGTTGTGCCTAGGTCTTCTGCGCCGCCAAGGTTCTGGCCTTGGGTTATTGTTTCTAAACTGACCTTTAGCGCCCAACCCGCCGATTCCCCCTATGATAGAGATAAGAACAATGGCATATATTACCCACATTTCAAGCTCTCCTCACCAATTTAATCTCATTTCCGCCAATTTTTTCAAACCAGTCTTTATAGTTATTTGCCCTTGCGCTAATTTGAGTGTACTCTGCTTTTGTTCCATTTTTCTTGAAATACAGTCCCCGTTTATAAATTTCATCCGCTAAATCTGCGGCGTGCATTGTGCGCGTTGGAATGTCTTTTAAAACAATTTCCATCGCTTCGTGTAATTTAAGCGTTGGTTTGTTTGCAGAAATAGCAGGCGTCATAAAATTCGGCTTTGAAATGACATACGCGGGCGAATCTTTATATAAAATCACAGCTTGCCCATTCTCATCGACTTTCTGCAAAACAGCATCAGGATTGTCTAAAAATTGTTCCATCGACACTAAATTTTCAAGATTGGCATTCATATTTTTATCTCCTCCTTTAGTTTCTGAATATATGCTATCAGATCGAAAAATATTTGTCAATACCTTTATATAAAAAAATATATATTTTTATACGAAGACTCCCTCCCAAAAGGAGCATCATGATAAAAATATGGACAACGCTTATCTGAATCTCAATTTACAGCCGACGAACAGATTGACAATCAGAGAATTTAAGAGTATCTTTTTTGATACACGACATTGAACTTGCACTTAAACGCAAACAGGAATTGGAGGTCGAATAATATGCCTAACCCTAAGGAAACGCTGAATAAATGTTCTTTTCGGCGAAATGGAGTAGATTCGTTCTCCATCGAAATGGATGGCGAAAAAAGAACCGCAGTCGTAGCAGAGCTACGGGGAGGATTCTTTTTTTGACAGACATGAAGAGGGGGGACGAATATGCCCATTGTAGCCAAAAGGTTGTTTATTCAGCGTTTCCCTAAATATATGGGTTCCACGTTCAATGATTTTCTCGCTCAGGAAGGTTTGGAAGCTACTGTAACGGCCAGCGCGATTAAACGTGTTTTGGCGTGGCAAATGGCTCAGGCTATGGAAAAAGAAACTCTTACAAAAACGGAACTTGCCGCCCGAATGAAAACGAGCCGAGCGGCGTTAAACCGCCTGCTGGACCCTGAAAATACATCCGTCAGCCTACATACCTTAGAAAAAGCCGCAGTTGCTCTCGGGAAAAAACTTGAAGTACATTTGATATGAGGCGATACAAACGCGAGCGATCCTCCTCCCCCAGTGGAGGAGGCAAAATCCTCGGCTCTTTCGATAAGTGAGTTTTAACTCAGTGACTTAGACATGTGGTTCCCGCGCATCCAAACGCCCCTACCCTCAGTCATATATGTCGCGCCCTTGCCGGTCTATGGCCACTATCGCGGGGAAATCCGCAACTTCCAGGCGGCGGATGGCTTCCGTTCCAAGGTCCGGGAAAGCTATGATCTCGGACGATTTGACGGAGCGCGATATCAGAGCCGCCGCCCCTCCCGTCGCCACCAGGTACAACCCTCGGTATTCGGCTATCGCCCGCTTCACCGCCTCGTTTCGGAGGCCCTTTCCTATCATTACTTTCAAACCTAGGGCGATAAGCGTTGGGGAATACGCGTCCATGCGCCCGCTCGTCGTCGGGCCGATGGCGCCTATCGCGGCGCCTGGCCTCGTCGGGCTTGGTCCGGCGTAATATACCGCGCTTCCGGCGAAATCGAAGGGCATCGGCTCGCCGCGCGACAGCATCTCGACGAGCCTTGCGTGCGCCGCGTCCCGGGCCGTGTATATCACGCCCGACAGGGAAACCGCATCGCCGCATTCCAGCCCTTTTATCACGTCGTCCGTTATGGGAGTCGCTATGGAAATTTTATCCCTGCCCATGCGACATGCCCCTAAAGCGTTATCTCGACGTGCCGCGTCGAATGGCACCCGATGCTGACGGCAACCGGGAGACCGGCTATGTGAGTCGGGAACGTCTCGATGTGGACGGCGAGCGCCGTGGTTTTGCCGCCCAACCCGGCCGGCCCGATGCCCAACGAGTTTATCGCTTCGAGCAGCTCGCCCTCAAGGCCGCGCCACAGCCAGCTTCCGTTCGTCGTGCCGATCGGGCGCAGCATCGCCCGCTTTGCCAGCAACGCCGCGTAATCCGCCGTCCCTCCGACGCCGACGCCGACGATTATCGGCGGGCATGGGTTGGGTCCCGCCGCCTTCACTGCGTCGATCACGAACTCCCTTACGCCGGCGATGCCACTGGCCGGAGTGAGCATCGCGATCCTGCTCATGTTCTCGCTTCCGAAGCCCTTTGGCGCCAAAGTTATCTTCAATTTGTCGCCCGGCACGACATCGAAATGGATCACCGCCGGAGTGTTGTCGCCGGTATTGACGCGGTCCACCGGGTCGGCCACCACTGAGGCCCTGAGATACCCCTCCTTGTAGCCGAGGCGGACCCCCTCGTTTATCGCGTCGCGGATCGAGCCGCCCGTTATGCGGACATCCTGGCCTAGCTCGACGAACACCATCGCCATCCCGGTGTCCTGGCACAGTGGCAGCTCGCCCTCGGAAGCTATCCGCGCGTTCTCGAGCAATTGACCCAAGATGTCGCGCGAGACCTCGTCCTCCTCCGATTCCAGCCCGTCTTGCAGCGCTTTTTTGATGTCATCGTTAATGAGATAATTCGCGTCGATGCAGAGTTGCTCCACCGCCTCTATCACCTGGCCGACCTCTATCTCCCTCACTGACAGCCCTCCCTCTTTCAACGCCGCTCCCGCGCCATCGCCCGGCGCGCGCTCCGCTTCGGTCCATACCGAAGGGTCATCGAACTCGTAATCGTCAAATTCCGTGTCGTCCCCCGGATCGATTTCGGGGTCGTATTCGGGCCCATAAAGCCCCGGCCCGTATTCCGCAGGCTCGGGCGCAGACTCGGGCTCCGGCTCGGGCGCAACCGGCCCAGGCGGCGTCGATGCCGCTTCGGGCACGGCGCCTGCTGGCGCGCCCGAAGCCATCAGGACGTCCAAAGACACCCCGGCCTCGATTGCCTCTAACTGATGAATCACCTTCACCGCGCCTCCGCTCGCGACAGTTCTGAAGCCCGCCTCTATCAGAAACGAGGATCCGCTTGCGAGGTCGCCCGACGTCGGGGCGCCGAGCACCACCGAGACCAGCCTGACATCCCCGCTCGACGCGGTCGCTATCAGGTTGTGCCTCGACGCGCTCGTCCATCCCGTCTTGAGGCCGTCCACGCCGGGCGTCATCCGCAGGAGGGGGTTTTTGTTCGTAGTCGTCTTCCCCCTGTAGGTTATCTGAGGGATGCTGTGATAGCGCAACGCGTCGGGATGGGTCTCAATGTAGCTTTTCGACAGGGCGAGCATGTCCTTTGCCGTGGTCACCTGCCCTTTCGACGGAAGGCCGTTCGGGTTCCTGAAAACCGTCCTGCTCATGCCGAGCTCTCCCGCCTTGTCGTTCATCAGCTTGTTGAACGCGTCCACGGAACCGGCGACGTGCTCCGCCACGGCAACCGCCGCGTCGTTGCCGGACGCCACGGCGGTGCCTATGAGCAGGTCGTCCAATGGGACCACGTCCCCGTTCCTGAGGTTCATCCGCGCACCTGGCTGTATCGAGGCCCGCCTGCTCACCTTCACGTCATCGCTCAGGGATATCCTGCCGTCTTTGATCGCGTCCATCGCCAAGTGCAGAGTCATTATCTTGGCAAGCGACGCCGGGGCGACCTGCACGTCCTCGCTCTGGACGTACAGCACGCTGCCCGATTTCAAATTCATGAGGATTGCGCCCCATGCCTCCAAACTCGCCGCGTCCGCGCGCGTCGCGGCGTGAAAAATCATCGCCAGCGCTAACAGAAGCCCCAGCGTGCGGATGACGCGCATTGCAAACCACCTCCCGCCTTCAAACGGCAACGGCGCCGCCTGATAAGCGCAGCGCCGTACGGGAATAAATGCCGGTCTTTTCCCAACGCTATTTGTGCTGCTTGCGGCGCAGATACGACGGCGAGTCGAGCGGCGAATCCATCGTGAAAAGCGATTCTTCGTTCAAAAGCTCGGTCCCTCTGGGATTTGCGCGGGCATCCTGCGAATACGGGGTTTCCTCGTCATCTTCGCCCGATGAACCCAAATCGAAGCCTGTGGCGATGAGCACCATCTGTATCTCGTCCTGGACGTCGCGCCCCATGCTTTCGTCGCAGACGAAGCCCCAGATGAAAGTAGCGTCCGTGTCGATCTGCGCCTTGAGCTGCTCCGCCGCAGCCTGTACCTCGAATATTCCTATGTCCGGGCCTGCCGTGACGTTCAGTATGACCCCCCTCGCCCCCCTGATGGAGCTTTCCATGAGAGGGCTCTCCATGGCGCGCTTGAGCGCCTCTTCGGTGCGGTTGTCGCCCTTGCCGCTTCCGACGCCCATCACCGCGCCGCCCGAATGCTTCATTATGCTCCGCAGGTCGGCGAAATCGACGTTAATCTGCCCAGGCCTGGTCACGAGGTCCGTGACGCCCTGCACGGCCTGCCGCAATATCCCGTCCGCCATGGCGAACGCCTCCTGAACCGTTGTGGAGCGATCGGAGAGCAGCAGGCGGTCATTCGGGACCACTATCAGCGCGTCCACGAATTTTTTTACCTTTTCGATGCCGGCGTTGGAGCAAGTGGTCCTTCTTTTGCCTTCGAAGCTGAACGGGCGGGTGACGACCGCCACCGTGAGTATGCCCATATCCTTGGCGATCTCCGCGACGACGGGCAGCGCGCCGGTTCCGGTGCCGCCCCCCATTCCAGCGGCGAGGTAGACCATGTCGCATCCCTTGAGGTAGGCCCTTATGTTCTCCCTCGACTCCAAAGCTGCCTGCTCTCCGACTTCGGGCTTCGCGCCAGCGCCGCGCCCTTTCGTGAGCTTTTCGCCGATGACGAGCTTTTCGGACGAAAGGCATTTTTCAAGGCAATGAAAATCGGTATTGATGGCGAGGAACTCCACTCCGCTGGCGCCCGACCTTATGATGTGGTCGAGGGCGTTGTTGCCGCCACCCCCTATTCCGACTACCTTTATCCTCTCCTTGAACGTGGAAACAGCGGCAGGGACTAGCCGTTTTCTGTTATCCTCAGGCGCTGGAGCGCCTTTCATGTCTTTTATGCCATCCTCCATAAAAGCGAGGGCTGAATTCGCCAAACACCATTCCCCCTTCGACACCATCTGCAATAGAAAGCCCGCCATAAATTATCCTACGAAAGTTATCATAGAAAGTACGGTTGAGACTGTCAAGTAGAAGGACGAATATGTTGCAAAATGTGATAAAGTTACTAAAAGAACATGGATCGGCGATTCCCTTAAAAATAGCGACGGGGGAAATCGCTGGAGCCCTATGGAGGCATTTTTGGTGAGACTACTTTTCAAATCAGTGAACCTCGATACGATGGTGCCATATCTCGACCTGTGGAAAAAAACGCCGCAAAAATCGTCCGACTACTCATCCGGGGTCCTGCTCTGCTGGGAGCGGGCGCTTGGCTATCAGCTCGCGTTCGACGAGGC
>JAISQC010000030.1 GCA_031274465.1 Synergistaceae bacterium
AGCCGTGAGATAATACGTTTTATTCGGGCAATGCTCAAGCCTAAAACTGGTATATGCCTTGGCATGGGATGTCCTCGGGGGAAACGCGCTCATGACGGATTTGAACAAAGGAAATGCGATGAACGGACACGAGTTCGAAGATGCGGGCCGGATGGCGGTGAGGACATCCGTGAACACCGTGATCGCGAATGTCCTGCTGTCCGCTTTCAAACTGTATGCCGGGATATATGCTCACTCCGCAGCAATGGTATCCGACGCCGTGCATTCAGTTTCGGACGTGTTCAGCACCGTCATCGTCATCATAGGGATTCGGGCGGCGGGCAGGGATGCCGACGAGGGCCATCAGTACGGGCATGAACGCTTCGAGAGCGTGGCGGCCATCCTGCTCGCTGTCATGCTCGCGGCGGCTGGGTGCGCCATCGGCTACGGGGGCATTCTCAAGCTGTATGGCGCCTCGACGGGTCAAATCGCAACCCCGGGGGTCATGGCCCTTGCCGCCGCCATAACGTCCATCCTCGTAAAGGAGGCCATGTACCGATACGCGCTCGGCGCCTCAAAAAGGGCGAATTCCGGCGCGATGAGGGCTGACGCGTGGCATCATCGCTCGGACGCGCTGTCCTCAGTCGGCAGCCTTATGGGGATCTTCGGGGCGCGGATGGGTTATCCGGCACTCGATCCGGCGGCGAGCGTCGTCATCTGCTGTTTCATACTGAAAGCCGCAGTCGAGATATTCGTCGATGCGATCCGCAAGATGACGGACGAGGCGTGTGGGCCCGACACCATCGGCAAAATAGAGGAAATCATTATGGAGCAGGACGGAGTGCTCGGGCTAGACGCCCTCCAGACCCGCCGTTTCGGCGAGAGGATCTACGTAGATGTCGAGATACGCGCCGACGCCGACGCGACTCTGGCTCTTTCGCACGAGATAGCTGATAGGGTGCACGACGCGATAGAAGCCGGCATCCCGAGCGTGAAGCACTGCATGGTCCACGTAAACCCGGCGAAACGTGATAATATTGCGTAGCCCGGGGTGGCGGATATGATTTGTTTTGAATATCAGGAGGTTGCGATTTGAGCGAGCTTAACGAAAAAGGTTTCATCCGAAGTCTGAAAAACAGCATTGTGCCATTCGTCGCGTTTTTGTGTTTTTTCGTCATACTGGCCGTGAGGGTGATTTGGCCGCTATCTTCGGCACTGGCGTGGGCGGCCGTGCTGTCGTTCTTCACTTATCCCCTTTACCGCTTCATACGCGTTAAGATATTTCGCGGCAGGTATTCGTATCTCGCTGCCGCCGTCAATACATTCCTTATAATCTTCCTGCTGGTCCTTCCGATGATAGGGCTCGGTGCCACAGTCATCCGCGAGCTGGGCAAGTTCTACCAGTTTTTTGTGGAGTGGTTCCCGACGGTACGCGACCAGCCCTTGAGTTCGATCTTGAGCATACCTAGGCTCGAATGGCTGCTGTCCCGCTATCCCGATTTCTTCGAGCTTCCGATGTGGAGCGATCTTGCCGCCAGCCTGCCGGGGATTCTGACGTCCTTCATGACAAAGCTTTCGAGGGAGCTGCTTGGAAACGCGTTTCAGCTCGGGTTCAACCTGCTCGTGATTGCGGTAGGGGTGTTTTTCCTGACTCACGACGGAGAAAAATTCCTGCGGTTCGTCCGCGACATACTGCCGCTGTCCCATTCGGAGAGGGACGTGTTCTTTCTTCAGGCCAAACGGATGCTCTACGCGATTTTCTACGGGATCATAATGACTGCCGGCATTCAGGCCACGCTTGGCGGTCTCGGCTGGTGGTTCGCGGGGCTTCCAAACCCGGTCCTTTTCAGTTTTCTGATGTTCTTTTTGGCGATGCTGCCATTCGTCGGGACCCCCATGGTCATCGTGCCTGGTGCGATATACCTTTACGCCACCGGAAAAGCGAGCGCCGCCGCGATGCTGCTCGCGTGGGGCTTCCTCGTTGTCAGCTCGATAGACAACCTCCTCCGGCCCCTTTTCATATACGAAGGGACGAAAGCCCATGTCCTCATGATATTCGTCGGCATATTGGGTGGGATATCCGCCTGGGGTTTTCTGGGTCTGTTCATGGGGCCGCTCGTGCTGTCCGTCGCCTACTTCATGCTCCGCCTTTATCATCTGGCGACGTCCACGCCAGTCCCGGTTCAACCCGGCGCGGGCGCGGACGCCCCGCCGGAAGGCTCCAAAACCACTTGACGCGGCAATATAAGCCTTATATGTCTTCGCTGCCGGTGGCTTCGCGCATGAGGTAGTCCGAATAGTCGTGTATCACCGGGTCGTACTGTTCTTCGAAAAGAGGCGAGCTGATGATGAAGTCCGCCGTCGACTTGTTGCAGGCTATGACGGTGTTGTACACCGTGCAGAGCCGCACCAGCGCCTTCACGTCCACGTCGTGCGGCTGGGTGGTCATCGGGTCCGTGAGGAACACGAGCACGTCGAGCCTTCCCTCCGCGATCAGCGCGCCCATCTGCTGATCTCCGCCGAGGGGGCCGGACTTCAGCCTCGATATGTTCGGCTTGAGATCCGGAAATTCTTCCTCGAACATATCGACGATCAGCTTGCCGGTCGTGCCGGTGCAGATTATTTTGTGCGGGGCCAGGCTTTTGGCGTTGAAACGAACCCAGTCGAGCATATCCCTTTTTCGAGCGTCATGGGCTACCAGCCCAACCCTTTTTGTTTTCTCCATTGTTTATCTGACATCTCCATTCCGTCGGCTTAATTTTTGCAATCAATGCAAGCCGCCGTTTAAGTATGTATTATTTCTGCATTTCGGGCAAGCGCATTTCCAATAATAATTTCGCAGGTTTATAATATAGCCGTCGATCGATGATGGACCGTTTTTTCGCCGGGAGGAATGTTTGCATGAAGAAAGTGACGGGCATAGACGGAGGGCCGAGAAAAAGCTGGAACACTTCGGCGATGATTCGCCGCGCGCTCGACGGGGCTGAATCCGCTGGCGCGGAAACCGAGCTGTTTCGCCTGTACGACTTGAACTTCAAAGGCTGCACGAGCTGCTTTACGTGCAAACAGATAGCCCATTACAACGAAGGAAAATGCGCAATGCAGGACGAACTGTCGCCTGTTTTGGAGAGCGTTATGGGGTCCGACGTGGTTATAATGGGTTCGCCGGTCTACTTCTCGGACGTGACTGGGGCGATGAGGTCCTTCTGGGAGAGGCTCTTGTTCATGAACCTGGCGTATAACGACAAGAAGGTCAACATGTCGGTCTGCACTAAAAAAATATCATGCGGGGTCTTGTACACCATGAACATCCCAGAGGACATGCTGGACGAATGGGGGTATACCGCGATGTTCGAGTCGCACGCCCGCAGTCTGCGCGTGCTGAACGGAGAAGTTGAATATCTGACGGCTTGCGACACGTTCCAGTTCGACAATTACTCCAGGTATTACGCGCCGATGTTCGACGTGGAACGCAAAAAGCGCATGCGCGACGTTATGTTCCCCTTGGATTGCGAGCACGCTTACCAAATGGGCGCCCGGCTCACCGACAAGGCGGGGCGGGCGGGGCACGAGTCCCCGAATGTCGATCCCTCCTGACGCGTGGCGCGCCAGTCAATCGGGCGTCATCGCGGCAATTATTTTATCGAATATTTCGGTGTTTTCGAATTCGCCGGAAAATGCGGCCTCTCCAACGCCCATCGCCGAAACCGGGACGTTTTTGCCCGTGTGGTAATACGTCGTCCATGTGATCCCGGCCGCGGCGTCCGCCTCTTTCATGCAGGCCATGGTGAATGGGTCGTACGGGCCGTACAGTTTTTTGTATTCGGGTTCAGACGCGGCCCGTTTTTTCCTATCGGTCATGCTGAGGCGGAAGGCCCGTTGCACAGCCGGTGTTTCCGCCACGGAACTCCCGAAAAATTTTCGCGCCATTTCGACATACGCTCCTAGCTTGGCGCCAGGCGTTGGGGATATCTTCCGCTCGAACGCGGAATAGGCTTCCTGTCTGGCAAGGAGCGCGCGGTATAGCCCAACCTCCGCAGTGCGGGACGCGTCGAGCGCCATCCCCCCGGTCTCGTGGTCGCTCGTCACGACTATCAGCGTCGATTCCGGCCTTTTTTGGAGGAAACGCACCGCGCAAGCCACAGCCTCGTCGAAATCTATGACCTCATGGATGGCCGCTGCGGCGTCGTTGGCGTGGCAGGCGAGGTCGATCCTCCCTCCCTCGACCATCATGAAAAACCCCTGATCCCCGTCGAGCAGGCCGATTCCGTAATCCACGAAATCGGCCAGTGATGGCCCGGCCGACCTGCCGATGGCCCACGGCATGTACCCTCCCGACAATTTTGGGTGGACTGCCATGACCTTGCCGGCGGCGCGTTCACCCAACTCTTTGACTATCCTGTACCCCTTGGACGCGGCAATGTCGTATAGGTCGCGCGATTTTTTGCCGCGCCCCGACGGGTTGATGAAACCGCCCCCGCCGAAATACTCAAACCCGCTCTCGGTGAGCTGCTTGCCCAAGCTGTAATGATCGGACCTCTTCGGCGCGTGCCCGTAAAAGACAGCGGGCGTGGCGTCCTGCACGAATGCCGACGTCACTATGCCGACCTTCATCCCGAGCCCGCGCGCGGCGTATGCCATCGAGGCGTATTTTTCACCGCTTTTGGGGTCCATGGCAACGGCGCCGTTTTGCGTCTTGTGCCCGGTCGCAAGGGCGGTGCCGGCAGCGGCGGAGTCCGTCACGCCCGACATAGAGCCGGTCCTTATGAACCCGTTTGCCGGCATGGAATTCATGATGAGCTGAGATTCGCGCTCCGAGAGGTCGCCTTCGTGCGCCCTTTTGCCGGCGAGATACAGTTCGGCGGCGTTGCGCTGCGCGGACCCCATGCCATCCCCGATGAACAGAAAGACGTATTTCGCCCTGGCCTCGGCGGCGCCGGGCGAGCAAAATGCCAAGACGGCGAAAAATGCGATCAGAGCATAGCGGGCGTAAATTTTTTTGCATGTGCCGATCCTCACGAAACCACCTCGATGCCTAATTTTACTTGTCATGATATGCGCTGTAAAGAGATTTTTTTGTTTGACGAATAGCGCTTTGCTGATACAATAAAATTAACCGACGTCTAACCGAGCGTAAATAAATTTGCATTAAATGTTCTGTCTTTGAAAAGTAATTTTCAGTGTATTCATGGGGGTATGTCAGCATGGGGTTTTATGTAAATGTAACTCGTGAAGACGGGGTGGACAAAATTTATTCCGACGCCCCGATCATTGGGCACGAGGTTTTGGCCCGGTCCGGCGGCGGCGGCATGGTGGTCGCATGGCGCGTCAACCGCATCCTGCGCCCCATGAGCTGGGTCATAGAGGAAGACGCCGACGTCGAATTTGTGGACACGTCTTCGTTCGAGGGGGCAGAAATTTACAGGAACACGCTGATTTTCCTTCTCGTCATGGCATGCAGGAAGGAGCTGTCCAAAGAAGTCACAGTGCGCTATTCTATGAGCAACTGCTATTACTGCGAGATACCGGGGGAGGTTGCCAGCGACAAGCTGGTGTCCCGCATAAAGGCCGAGATGGGCAGGATAGTCGCGTCAGCCCTTCCGATACAGATGGCCGTGATACCCAGAGATAAGGCGGTAAAGATATTTTCGCTCCAAGGCAACGAGGACAAGGCCAAACTGATACGGTTCACGGGCGCCGACCCGGTCGCGCTGTATCAGTGCGACGGAGTGTACGGGTTCTTTGGCGTCCCTCTTGCCGCATCGACCGATATGCTCGAGGTCTTCGACCTGAACCTGTTCGCGCCCGGATTCCTGCTCCGCTTCCCGTCGATATCCGAGGCGAGCTGCCTCCCCCCCTTGCAGGTCGTGCCGAAGCTCATGGACGTTTTCCGCGAATATTCATCGTGGCTCGACGTCCTCGGCCTTTCGACGATGCACAGCCTGCACGAGAGGGTGGCCAGAGGCAAGTCGCTGGAGCTGATCCTCATATCCGAAGCTTTTCACGGAGAGGCTCTGGCGCGCGTCGCAAATCGGATAATCGCCCGAAAGACCGTCAGGCTGCTATGCCTCGCCGGCCCGTCCAGCTCGGGAAAGACGACCACGTCAAAGCGCCTCGCCATACAGCTTCAGGTGTGCGGCAAAAACCCGGTGGCGCTCGCGCTGGACGACTATTACGTGGATAGGGACAAAACCCCCCGCGACGAAAGCGGCAATTTCGACTTCGAGGCGATCGAAGCCCTCGACATCGATCTGATAAACGAGCATATAAGCGCCTTGCTGTCCGGCGAAGAGGTGGAGATACCCAAGTTCGATTTCGTGACCGGCACGCGCAAGCGAGGGCGCAAAATGAGGCTCAGCCTCGACGACATACTGATAATAGAGGGGATACACGGCCTCAACGACAGGCTGACCCATGACATAGCGCCCGAAAACAAGTACAAGGTGTTCATATCGCCGCTGACAGGCGTGAACCTTGACTCGCACAACAGGATAGGCACGACCGACACGAGGCTGATCCGAAGGATGGTGAGGGACCATCGCACGCGGGGCCACACCCCGGAACATACGATAATGATGTGGCCTTCCGTCATAAAGGGCTCGCATAAACATATCTTCCCGTACGAGGAGGAGGCGGACATGCTCTTCAACTCGTCGCTTGTCTACGAGATATCCGTCCTAAAGGGTTACGCCGAACCGCTGCTTCGCGCGATAGACGAGGATTCACCCGCATACGGGGAGGCCTCCCGCCTGTTGTCGATGCTCGGATTCGCTCCAGTGATACCGTCTGAGAACGTGCCGAACCTCTCGATACTGCGCGAGTTCATAGGCGGAGGCTGTTTTGAGGATTGAGCCTTGTTAGTGATCCACGGCGGCTACCGTGACGGGTTTTTCGC
>JAISQC010000035.1 GCA_031274465.1 Synergistaceae bacterium
CTGGAGTGGCTGCGCATTCAGGAGAAAAAGCTGGATTTTCTGAAAAACGATCCGAAAGGGCAAGCCATAGAGCCGTCTAAACGCGAACGCTGGATCAAAGAAGCGGAAGCCGCCATAGCAGACGCGAGGAAAAAACTCGACGTCCGCTCAAAATAATTTCACGCGGGCGATGAGCGGGAACGATTATGAGGTAATGATGTGCCTCCTTCAAGGACGCCCATACCCTGATAGTCGATGGCAAGAGCCGGCAGACGAAGCTCGAACATGAAAAGATCCTGGTGAGCGTCGGCAGGCACACAAAGGCAAAGCAATTATCGCAGGAGGCGGCGAAGGGGTAATAAAGATGCTATCGGACTCTAAGTACGGCGAGATTCTGGGGCTCCATATTTTAGGCCCTAGAATCGAAGCAAGCTTCCGGAGGAATATATACACTTCTGTGAGGCAACGAAAGGATTTGATGCAATGGGAAAAAAGTTAGTGACGGACGGTTCGCTTCAAAAATCGCCGGAAGGGGTTTCATGGGGCGATCTCCCGTTCACAGTGGCGATAGTATTCTGCTTTCTCATACGGGACTGGAAAATCCTGCTGATAACGCGGGCCAACGAGCCATACAAAGGCAGTCGCCCCAAGGTTCTCAGTAAGGTCATTTCATTCAGTGCTCACCTTGAATGGCTTCCGTGTTGAAATTCGGGACGTATTTGGTTTTGCCGCGTCCCTACTTTCCCCCGAAGGAAGCTGAGCGCTTTTCGAGAAATGCTTTCATGCCCTCGATTCTGTCCGATGTCGCGAACGTAGTCGTGAATGCCTCAGCTTCGTACGACATCCCCGACGCAAGATCGACGTCTTGGGAGAGATTGATTGCGCGTTTGGCAATTCGAACGGCGACAGGCGCTTTTTTCATTATGACCTTCGCGATCTCGCGCGCCCTTTCGATCAACCGATCCGCCGGAACAACCTCCTCCACTAGCCCGATCCGAAGCGCATCCGACGCGCTCACCATTTCGCCGGTAAGGATTATGTAGTTCGCCATCCCGTTTCCCACGAGGCGGGGCAAACGTTGAGTTCCACCGAATCCGGGTATGATCCCGAGGTTGACCTCTGGCTGCCCGAAACGGGCATTCTCGGACGCTATCCTGATATCGCAGCTAAGAGCAAGTTCGCTGCCACCCCCGAGAGCGTATCCGTTCACCGCAGCTATCACTGGTTTATCGCTGTTTTCGATATGGGAAAACACCCTCTGGCCGAGCATTCCAAACTCGCGCCCCTCAAGAGGGGTGAACCCGCTCATCTCGGCAATATCGGCCCCTGCAACGAACGCCTTCTCGCCTGCTCCGGTTATTATGAGCACTTTCGCATTGCCGTTCGCCTCTGCCTCAGCAACAGCCTTGTCCAGTTCCTCGAGTGTCGCCCTGTTTAGCGCGTTGAGCGCTTTCGGACGAGACATCGTGATAGTGAAAACCCCCTCGGAGATTTCAGTGACAATGTTTTCGTAGGTTGTGTAGCCCATGTTATTCTCCCTCCTTGTATTTTTTGTTTCTTGGTATATTTAGAATCTGGATTCCCTATATATCCCCGTAATCGCTGTCATCACAAGGAAACATCTTAATAATCTGCCGTGGTTTCAGGTTAGAAACCAAACATAAATCACCTGCGGACAGAGGGTCTCACGGCATCCATCAGCAAGGGGAGAATGCGGTTCAAATCGGCTACGACGCGAAAATCGGAGACTTCGAAAATAGGAGCCCCCTCGTCGCGATTTATGCTTATCACCACGCAGGCCTCGTTCATCCCGCAGACGTGATGAGTGGCTCCGGAGACGCCGAACCCCAGATAGACCTTGGGGCGAATGCTCTGGCCGCTCGTTCCCACCATCCTGTTCTCCTCGCACCACCCTTCGTCAACGGCGGGGCGAGTGCACGCGGCAGCGCCGCCCAAGCGCTCTGCCAGTTCCTCCAGAAGAAGCCAGTTCTCCTTGTTCCCTACGCCGAAACCGCCGCAGATGACGACATCAGCCTCGGAAAGCGGGCGCCCTTTTGGATGGCGGCGCTCGATTCCTATCGGCACGAGCCTTCGCTCATCTGAGGCATCCTCTGGAATATCCAGTTTTACGATGCGAAACTCGGATGATGCTTGTGGTTTTTTGACAAATATGCCGGGCTTGACGCTTGCCATCTGCGGCGTGGAGTTCGGGCAGAGGATCTCGCCTATCACCCTTCCCCCAAACGACGGGACAAGCGCGGACAAACCCTTTCGATCATTTATGCGCAGATCGACGCAGTGCGCCGCCATCCCGGTCCTGAGCCTCGCTGCGACAGCGGGGCCAAGCGCGGACCCGATCGACGTGGCAGCGAAAAGGTAGATATCAGGGCGCCACAATTCAACCGCTCCCACAAGGAGCGGGACATGCGAAAGCGGCGAGTAGAGGGCGAGCGATGGGGCGTCCGCAAGGTAAACCGTCCCGGCGCCGTATTCAGCAAGGCGGCCTGCCTCGGAAGCCACGCCGCTGCCGATGAGGGTTGCCTCCATATCGGCGCCACCCAGATCATCCGCAAGGTCGCGCGCTTTCGAAAGGAGTTCGAAAGTCACATCGGTGATCCTGCCGTCCGATACGTCGGAATGCACCCAGATTTTCATGGCTCAAACACCAGCGACACCCCATTCGACCTCATAACGGCAAATATGCGCTCAACGATCTCCTCCGGCGTTCCGGTCAGCGTTTCGCCGGAGCGCTTGAGGTCAGGGGTGAATATCTCCCCCGGCTGGGTAGGAGAGCCGCTGAGCCCAATAAGGCCGGAGTCCATTCCATGCCCGTCATCTTCGGCGAAATCGGCAAGCCCCCAGACTGTAAGTGGCTTGTTCTTCGCCTTCATGATCCCCATCACCGAGGTAAAACGAGGTTTGTTCATCTCTCTGGAGACTCCAAGGACGAGCGGGGTTCTGCCAACCCACTCCATGAAACCGTTCTCAATTTTTGTCCTGAGCTTGAACGATTCCCTCCCGCCAGATGAATCAGGCGAAACAGACTCTATGGAAAAAACGTTCCAAAGGTGGGGGAAGGCAAGCCATTCACCGAGCTGCGAGGACACCTGAGCTGTGGCGCCATCAGCACTTTCGCATCCGCAGAACACGAAATCGAACGGGAGCCCTCTCTCGAGTTCGATTTTTTTTAACCCCTTGTACAATGTGTATGACGTGGCGAGCGTGTCCGCGCCGCCAAAAGCCCTGTCGCTCAAAAGATAAGCCGCGTCGGCGCCCATAGCCAGGACCTCGCGCAGAATCTCTCTCGCATCGGGCGGTGCCATCGAAATCGCCGCAACGTATCCGCCGAACCGCTCTCGCAATTGCATGGCCGCCTCGACCGCGTTTTTGTCGACGGGGTTGATCATGGTGGGAATGCCAGAGCGAACGATGGTCTTCCTCTGTGGGTCGATAGTGATCCTGTCGTAATATTTTGGGTCCGGCACGGGTTTAATGCAGACCGCAACGTTGTAAGGCATGTTCCTCAGCTCAGGCCTGGAAATCTTTCAGCGTTCCGCCGGCAATGACGATCTGATGGATATGCGACGTGCCGCCGGACGGGATGGACGTCAGCGCATCGCGCAGGAAGCGCCCGACAGCATACTCGTTTATCACCCCATAACCGCCCATCAGGTCCATCGTTCTCTTTGCGGCTTCCACAGACGCCTCGGTCGAATAGAGCTTGGCTGTGGCGACCTCATTGGCGCATGGCAGAGCAGCGTCTTTCAGGCTCGCCGCATAGTACGTCAGCAGGCGCGCCGCCTCGTAAGACGTCCTTATCTTCGCAATTTCGAACTGTATCGCTTGCAGCTTCGCGATCGGTTTCCCGTAAACGATCCTCTCATTGGCGAACTTTATCGCCTCTTCGAGACAGCCGCGCAGTATGCCGACCGCTATCGCGCTCATGCCGCCGCGCCCGATCTCGCTTATTCCCTCCATGCCTATCCGCGAACCGCCGCCCTCCTTGCCCAACAGCGCGGCGTCAGACAATTTTGCGTCCGCGAACACGAGGTCGCCGGTGACGGAGGCCCTGAGTCCAAGCTTATGTTCCTTGCGGCCGGGTTCGAAACCTTTGGCGCCTCTTTCGACAATGAAAGCGCTGAGCTTGTTGCGGCCTTTTTCATCCTCCCCGGTCTTGGCTGTAAAGACAGTTACGTCCGCGTTGTGGGAGTTCGTGATGAAACACTTCCTGCCGTTTACAATCCAACCAGTATCTGCCTTCTCCGCCAGAGTCTTCTGTCCGCTGAAATCAGAACCGCCGCCCGGCTCCGTCACGGCGAGCCCGCATATTTTCGCCCCGGAGCAGAGATAGGGGAGATAATTATCCTTCTGCTCGTCCGATCCATACTGGAGAATCGGATAAATGCCCAAGTGGTGAGTCATTATGGTCATGCCGAGCCCGGCTGAGTGCCGGGAAATCTCCTCCAGGCAAATAGCGCGTTCGACGTGCCCCAAGCCGGCGCCACCGTAACGTTCCGGGACGAAAATGCCATTCACGCCAAGTTCGCCCAGCTTTTTGAAGACATCCCCCGGACACACATCCTTCTCGTCCCATTCAGAAGCCAATGGCGCAACTTCTGACTCCACGAACTCTCTGATGGCCTTTCGAAGCATCTTCTGTTCTTCGCTGAACTCGAAAAAATGCACAAAAATTCCTCCTATCGCCTGCATCAAGGCGAAATAAAATAGGCATCTGCCACGCTTTAGGATATTTTTAGAACTTCTCCACAGATATTAAAATATGATACACTATGATAATGCTTTAGCTCTAAAAATAATAGTAGGTACTTTAAAGTGCCATAGGCACTAAAAAGTTCCTATGAATGGTTCGCCCGAAGGGAGCAAGAATCGATGAAATCCGTGGAATATGAATGCCCTTTGGCTCTGTCGCTCGACATTATAGGCGGAAAGTGGAAGGCTCTCGTGATGTATCACTTGAGGAAGGGGGCTCTTCGGACCGGCGAAATAAGGCGCCGCATACCGAAGATCACGCAGAAGATGCTGACTCAGCAGCTTCGGGAGCTGGAGTCCGACGGCTTGGTGGAGCGCCGCGTATTCGACACGGTGCCGCCCAGAGTGGAGTACTCGCTGACCAAGCTCGGCGAGACCGCAAAGCCACTCATAGGCGAACTTTGCTCGTGGGGTTCTCTGTATGCTGATTACGCGTCATCGACAAATCAGGATAAGATCATTTTCAAGTCTGCATAAGGTATTCCGGGCGGTATGGGCGCTTCGCACGGAAACAGGGCCTGCGCGACGAAAAGCCCTCGGAGCTTTCGGCGTATCTCTGCCTACGGGAGGCTGCGTTTCACGCGGAGCCCTTCCATGCGGGAACTGGAGTATAATAAGGCAGTTCCATCTGGGGCATGGGGGGATCGGACGTGCTTTACAGGCTCGCTCAGTTTTTTTGCC
>JAISQC010000080.1 GCA_031274465.1 Synergistaceae bacterium
AAATATATCCTACTTCCCGCCTGCGGGCAAGCGCGGAAGCGGGCGCGGGTGATTTAGGCAGGGCTTGGCGCGCCATTCAGACGCAATTGATTTGCCGCCGCGAGCCGTGTATCATCCCCCTCGGGTCAACCAAACCCCGCCCAAATGGCTTCAATTTGCCGAAGATCATTTCTCGCATTTCTCGCGAGGGCATCCACGAAGATTTCCAAAAGGCTCATAAAAATGATATAGTAAGCAACGTTATCCGCAACCATGGAAGGGTTGATTAAATGTTCTTTTCGGCGAAATGGAGTGGAATCGTTCCTCGTCGATGTGGATGGCGAAAAAAGAACCGCAGTCGTAGCAGGGCTACGTCGAGGATTCTTTTTTGGACAGACATGAAGATGAGGGGCGTATACGCCCATTGCAGTCAAAAGGTTATTTAATTACCCTTCTTTAGCTTGCCTCAGGTTCGGGGAACGGATTTTCCGGGCCTGAGGCGCATCCCGCTCATATCGCGGCGGTTTCGCGACATCCGCGATGTGAGACAGACGCTGAGGAGGGGGCGCCGTGTATAAAAGCAGGAAAGAAGCGCTCTTGTATGGTATTCCGGGCGTGTGCCTTGTGCTTTTATTCGTCTATTACCCGCTTATTTTAAATTTCGCGAACAGCTTCTATCGCTGGAACGCGTTTTCGCCGACCAGCCTGTTCGTGGGCTTTGAAAACTACGCCAGGCTTTGGTCCGACCCCATAATAAAAACGGCGTTCATAAACAACGCGCTTTACGCGGTTATTTCCGTCATATTTCAGTGCGGGCTTGGGCTCGTGTTCGCCGCCATTCTGGAAAACAAGATGTTTTCAAAGTTTCAGGGCTTTTTCAGGACGGTCTATTTCGTCCCCGCAGTCATATCCCTCACCGTGATAGGGATTTTGTGGCAGTTCGTCTACCACCCGATGTACGGCATAGTGAACCCGTTTTTGAAGCTGATCGGTCTGGGCGGATTGGCGACCGACTGGCTTGGCAAGGGTTCCATCGCCATATACAGCGTCATCTTCGTCTCCCAATGGCAGAACATCGGCTATATAATGCTCCTTTTCATCGTCGCCATACAAAAAATACCCTCTGAAATTTACGAATCGGCAGTGATTGACGGCGCGACAGGCATACAGGGCTTTTTTTACATCACCCTGCCGCTCGTGAAGGAGATGACGCTCGTAACCACGGTCATAACCGTCATCGGGGCTTTCAAGGTGTTCAGCGAGGTCTACGTCATGACGGCCGGTGGGCCGGGGCACGCGACCGAGACGCTTGCGACGTACATGTACCGCATGGGTTTCAGGAACGACGAGATGGGGTACGCCTCGGCGATATCGGCTCTCATATTCGCCGTGCTTCTGGCGCTCACGCTCGTGCAGGTCAAGATATCGAAGACGCGCGTGAAATAGGGGGCGGTGGGTCGTGAAAAACGCGAGCATAAAGGCGAGGGCAGTTAAATATTCCGTCCTGTCGATTTTCTTTTTATATGCCTTTTCCATAGTTTATCCGATACTCTGGATCGCCGTGACCGGGTTCAAGTCAAACCGGGAATTTTTCAGAAGCACATGGCGCCTGCCGACGGAATGGATATATCAGAATTATATCGATGCCTGGAACGCGGGCGTTGGCACGTATTTTTTCAACAGCCTGCTCGTCACGGCGGCGAGCGTGTTTTTCACCGTCATCCTGAGCGCGTTTTTGGGCTTCGTTTTGACGAGATACACGTTCAAATTCAAGAAGCTGGTGTTCGTGCTCGTGCTGGGGGGAATGATGCTCTCTCCCGAGGTGAGCCTGATAGCTCTTTTCAGGCTTCTCCAGGACATTGGCCTTTATAACACCTACTGGGCTCTGATAATAACTTACACCGCGTTTCGCATACCGTTCACGACGTTTTTGATGCGCAGCTATTTTCTCGGTTTGCCCCGCGAGGTGGAGGAAGCGGCGTTCATCGACGGATGCACCTCGTTTCAGATATTCACTAAGATAATACTGCCGATGTCGAAGCCGATAATCGCCACTGCGGCCCTGCTGGCGGCGATGGTTTTCTGGAACGAGTTCATGTTCGGGCTGGTCTTCATAGAGTCGAGCGCGCTGAAGACGATACCGGTGGGCCTGATGAACCTCCAGGGCGCGCTCAACGCAAAGTGGACGACGATGCTGGCCGGGCTCGCCATGTCGGCCTTCCCGATGATCCTGCTGTTTTTGCTGTGTCAGAAGCAGTTCGTGCGCGGCCTCACGTCGGGCAGCGTGAAAGGCTGATTTTCGCGCCGCATTGCCTGATCCGCACGAAGTTGTATAATTCCCTAAGCAATGACGCACGTCAATTTAAATTTTCTGGAGGGGATTTAAGATGTTCAATTTTGACGAAAAAGCGTTTCTGGAAAAAGAGAAAAACGCGCTTGCCATACGTGCTGACGTCGAAAAGGCAATAGACGCCGAACACAAAAAGGGATTCAAAAACGTGTTTTTCATCGGCGTGGGCGGAAGCACCACGGCGCAGATGGAGATGGAGCCCATCCTGAAATCGCGCTCGACGCTCGGCGTTTACCTCGAAAACGCCGCCGAGTTCGTCACCCGGGGCAACAAGCGCTTCTCGAAGGACTCGCTGGTGGTGACCTCTTCTGTTTCCGGCGACACCGCCGAGATAGTGCGGGCGATCGAATACGCGAAAAGCCATGGCGCGAAGGTGATCGCCTTCGTGAAAAACGCCGACACCCCGGTCGGGAAGCTCGCCGATTACCCCATCGCGAACGAGGCCGGCAACACGTATTTCTGGTATGCGGTGACGATGCGCCTCATGTTCTTGAACGGCGATTTCCCGGAGTACGACAAGTTCTTTAAAGAGCTCGACTCGCTGCCGGACGCGCTCGTGGATGTCCAGAAGAAGGCTGACGACAAGGCTTTGGAGTTCGCGGAAAAATATTGGAACGAGCCGATACTGTACTTTGTCGGCGCCGGAAACATGTGGGGCTGGGCGTACTGCTACGCCATGTGCCTTTTGGAGGAGATGCAGTGGATGCGGACGAAGTCGATTCACGCGTCCGACTTTTTCCACGGCACGCTCGAAGTCATCGACCGCGACACAGCGGTGGTGCTTTTCAAGGGCGAGGACGAAACCCGCCCGCTCGCGGACCGGGTCGAGAAGTTCGTGCCGCGCGTGAGCGCGCGATTCACTGCGTTCGACACGAAGGACTACAAGCTGAAGGGCATTTCTCCAGAGTTTCGCGGCCTGATCTCCCCCCGCGTGATGGAGGCCGTGTGCGAGCGCATTACGGCCCACCTCGAGCATTATCGCAAGCACCCAAAGGAGATACGCCGCTATTACAGGAAGCTCACCTACTGACCGAGGCAGACGGCGCGCGCGGGCCTCGCTTGGTTCAGGTTAGCACTTGACGTCTTCGAAAAATCTTGTACAATACGGACTGTTCGGCTTCCGATAATGGCGGCGGCGGAACGCGCCGGTGTAGCTCAGCAGGCAGAGCAGCTGACTTGTAATCAGCAGGTCGTCCGTTCGATTCGGATCGCCGGCTCCAGAGCGTGAACGTGGTGGGGTGGCCGAGCGGTCAAAGGCAACAGACTGTAAATCTGTCGGGGTACCCCTACGTAGGTTCGAACCCTACCCCCACCACCATTTTTATTTTTTGGCGATTCGCCGACTTAGCTCAGCAGGTAGAGCACATCCATGGTAAGGATGGGGTCTCCGGTTCGAGTCCGGAAGTCGGCTCCAGAATTTGGAGAGATCCGGCCTCAGGAAGGCGGCGGGGTCTCTTTTGCTGGAGATCTTCGCGGGTGCCAGGGGTATGGCTAATGGCAGAAAGACAGGGAGGCTCGGGACATGGCAAAGGCGAAGTTTGAGAGGAACAAGCCGCATCTGAACATAGGGACGATAGGGCACATAGACCACGGGAAGACGACGCTGACGGCGGCGATAACGAAGACGCTCGCGAGGAAGGGTTACGCGGACTTCACGCCGTTCGACATGATAGACAAGGCGCCGGAGGAGAGGGAGCGCGGCATAACGATCAACATAGCGCACGTGGAGTACGAGACGGACTCGCGCCACTACGCGCACATAGACTGCCCCGGGCACGCGGACTACATCAAGAACATGATAACCGGCGCGGCGCAGATGGACGGTGCGGTGCTTGTGGTGAGCGCGGCGGACGGGCCGATGCCGCAGACGAGGGAGCACGTGCTGCTCGCGCGCCAGGTCAACGTGCCGGCGCTGGTGGTGTTCATGAACAAGGTGGACATGGTGGACGACCCGGAGCTTCTGGACCTGGTTGAGATGGAGGTGAGGGAGCTCCTGTCGAAGTACGAGTTCCCCGGCGACGACATCCCCGTGATCCGCGGGTCCGCGCTGAAGGCGCTCGAGTCGGACTCGGACGACGAGTGGACTAAGGGGATAACGGAGCTGATGGACGCGTGCGACAGCTACATCCCTGCGCCTGTGAGGGAGACGGACAAGCCGTACCTGATGCCGATAGAGGACGTGTTCACGATCACCGGGCGCGGCACCGTGGTGACCGGCAGGGTGGAGCGCGGGATAATCAAGCCGGCGGACGAGGTCGAGATAGTCGGGATAAAGGACACGCAGAAGACTGTGGCGACGAGCCTGGAGATGTTCAGGAAGATACTGGACAACGCGCAGGCGGGGGACAACGTGGGGGTACTGCTGCGGGGGACCGGCAAGGACGAGGTGGAGCGCGGGCAGGTGCTGGCGAAGCCCGGGAGCATAAAGCCGTACAAGCACTTCAACGGGGAGGTGTACGTGCTGAAGAAGGAGGAGGGCGGGCGCCACACGCCGTTTTTCTCCGGCTACAAGCCCCAGTTCTACTTCCGGACGACGGACGTGACGGGCGAGATAAAGCTGGCGGATGGGATCGAGATGGTGATGCCCGGAGACAACAGCACGTTCGAGGTTAAGCTGATAGCGCCCATAGCGATGGAGCCGGGCCTGAGGTTCGCGGTGCGCGAGGGCGGCCGCACGGTCGGCGCCGGCGTCGTCACCGAAATATTGGAGTGATATTGACATGGCTGATATAGTAGGATTGCAGTGCACGGAGTGCAAGCGACGCAACTACGTCACTCACGTGAACAAGAAGAAGGCGCAGAAGAAACTGGAGAAGCTGAAGCACTGCAAATGGTGCAACAAGCATACCTTGCACAAAGAGACGAAGTAGTGTAGAATACCCTTTGCGCGCAGGTCCGTAGCTCCTAACTGGTAGAGCATCGCACTCCAAATGCGGGGGTTGAGGGTTCGAATCCTTCCGGGCCTGCCATTTTTATGCGAATATTAAATTAAACGAGGAGGTCGGGGTATGAAAACGGTCCTCGACTTTTACGGCAGGTCGAAGGTTTTTTTGCGTGAATCTAAGGCGGAACTTAAAAAGGTCTCGTGGCCGACGAAAAAACAGGTGTGGTATTCGACGCTCGTGGTTGTCGTGCTGACGGCAGTCATGGGCCTTTACCTCGGAATAGTGGATTTTGCGCTCACCGCTATCCTCTCCCGTCTTGCGGGCTGACGGCATGAACGACAATCAGCCCCGGATCATCTGAATATGGCCGATTTCAGCGAAAACTCCGGGCGCCAGTGGTATGTAGTGCAGACCTATTCGGGTTACGAGAATAAGGTCCGCGCCAACTTGGAGCAGCGAATTGCCACTATGAGCATGGAGGACAGGATATTCCGCGTATTGGTCCCAGTTGAGGAGAGGACCTTCAACAAGGAGGGGAAGGTAAGGCACGTCAGGCGCAAGGTCTTCCCGAGCTATGTGTTGGTCGAGATGATTCTCGAGGAGCAGTCGTGGTACGTCGTCCGCCATACTCCGGGCGTCACAGGCTTCGTCGGCACAGGCAACCACCCAATCGCCCTCTCCGCCAAAGAAGTCAGCGAAATTATGGCTAAAATCTCGAAAGATCAGGCCAAGCCCAAGATCGAAATAGCGTTCAAGCCCGGCGACACCATCAGGGTGAAGAGCGGGCCGTTCGTCAACCAGGTCGGCCCCGTGGTCGAGGTGAACGCGGACAAGGGCAAGGTCAAATTCAGCGTGACGCTGTTCGGCGGGCGGGAGACCCTGACCGAGGCCGATTACACCGATCTGGAGAAATTATAGGCTTGGTTTTTTATAAAAATTGAAACTGAACATGTCGCCGCCAGGGCCCACGGCTCCGGCGGTTTCAAAAGAGGCAGTCAATCCGTAGGCCGCGCCCGGCCGCTTTACGGTTGCGCGCGCGTATTTCGGCATGCGCCTCAAAAATTAAGGAGGTATTTCTGTATAATGGCGAAGAAAGTAATAGGGGAGCTGAAGCTTCAGCTTCCCGCAGGCAAGGCCACGCCGGCACCGCCGGTGGGTCCGGCGCTGGGGCAGCGAGGCATCAACATCATGGAATTCGTCAAGCAGTTCAACGCCCGCACCGCTGATCAAGTTGGCATGATAATACCTGTTGTCATCACGGTTTACGCGGACCGCAGTTTTTCATTTATAATGAAGACCCCGCCGGCGAGCGTCTTGCTCAAGAAGGCCATAGGCAAGGAGAAGGGTTCCGGGGTGCCGAACAAGAATTTCGTAGGCAAGGTCTCGCGCAAGCAGATTCAGGAGATCGCGGCCCTCAAAATGGCAGACCTCAACGCCGGAGGCATCGAGGCGGCGATGAGGATGATCGAAGGCACGGCGCGGTCCATGGGAGTCGAAATAACCGGCTGAGGCACGAAGCCTCGGATATTTTAATTTCAGTGGGAGGATGTCCTTAAAATAAGGGATTTCCGCCATTACCACGGGAGGTATGGATATGTCGAAAAAGAGCAAGAGGGTCAAAGCGCTGCTGGAGAAGGTCGAAATCGGCAAAAAGTACGAACTCGCCGAAGCTGTGGCTTTGGCGAAGGAGTGCGCAACCGCGAAATTCGACGAGAGCATCGAGCTTCACGTCAGGCTGGGGGTCGATCCCCGCCACGCCGACCAGCAGGTCCGAAGCACGATAGGCTTGCCCCACGGAACCGGGCACACCAAAAAAGTCCTCGTCATAGCGGCCGGCGAAAAGGTCAAGGAAGCCGAGGACGCCGGGGCCGACTTCGTCGGCGGCGAGGAAAAAGTCGCCGAGATAGAAGGCGGCTGGATGGAGTTCGACGCGGTCATAGCGACCCCGGATGTGATGAAGGTCGTTGGCCGGCTCGGCAAGATACTGGGGCCTCGCGGCATGATGCCCAGCGCGAAGGCCAACACGGTGACGTTTGACGTGGCAAAAGCCGTGAAGGAGATAAAAGCGGGGCGCATAGAGTTCCGGGTAGACAAGGCCGGCATCATCCACAACGGGGTCGGCCGCGCGTCATTTACCGCCGAACAGCTTCTCGACAATATCAGGACGCTCATCCGCGCCATCGTGAAGGCCCGGCCCGCCGCAGTGAAGGGAACTTACATAAAGGGGATTACCATCGCCTCGACGATGGGCCTCGGCATCAAGCTCGACGAGGTCTTGGCTCAGAAAGAGACGACGGAATAACCTTAAGTAAACGCGGTTCCGCAACTATATATCGCAGGAGCTAAAGACAGCGGGCGTCCGGGAAATACGGGCTCAATCACCCGCCGAGGTTCGAACTGGGGCGCATTTTTACGCCGCATGTTTAAAACCGGGCTCAGTATATGGGCACCGGTTTTTTTTATTACCGACATGGCAAGGAGGTGAATTCATGCCAACAGAAGCAAAACGACAGGAGATAGACGCGCTCGTGAAATGCGTAAAGTCGAGCTCGGCGATTTACATAGTCGAGTACAGGGGGCTTCGGGTATCGCAGTCGACAGCCGTCCGGCGGGCCATACGCGCCTCGAACGGTGAGATGAAGGTCGCCAAGAACACGCTGATGCGCATTGCGCTTCGCGAAGCCGGTTCTGTCACAGCCGATTCGATAGACACGGGGCCGAACGCGTACGTATTCGCGTACGGCGACGTCGCCGCGACGGCCCGCGCCATTCGCGATTTCGCGAAGGAAAGGGGCAACGAGGCCCTAGTCATCAAGGGGGGCATCCTCGGCGGCAAGGTCATCGCGAAAGATCAGGTGGTCGCGCTGGCGGACCTGCCGCCCAAAGAGGTTCTCGTGGCCAACTTTCTCGGGACGCTCAACGGCCCGATCCGCTCTTTCGTCACGGTTCTGTCCGGTCCGGCCCGCGGTTTCGTCACAGTGCTTTCCAAGATCGGGGAGCAAAAGGGAAAAGCCGCGTAGCGGCTCGATAAGACGATTCGAAATTTTAAGGAGGAATAATTTATAATGACGCGCGCTGAAATTGTCAAAGCTGTAGAAGAGATGTCGGTGCTGGAGCTCTCCGAGCTCGTGAAGGAACTTGAGGAGAAATTCGGCGTGTCTGCCGCCGCCCCGGTGGCAGTTGCCGCCGTCGCGCCCGGCGCCGCTGCGGCCCCAGTCGAAGAGGAGAAGACCGAATTCGACGTCATCCTCACCGACCACGGCGCGAACAAGATCAACGTCATAAAGATCGTTCGCGAGATAACGGGGCTGGGGCTGAAAGAAGCCAAGGAGCTGGTTGACAACCCGCCAAAGCCGATAAAGGAAGCCGCGAGCAAGGAAGAGGCGGAGGAGATCAAAAAGAAGGTCGAAGAGGCCGGGGCGAAGATCGAGCTCAAATAGCGCCCCGAAAACTTTCGCCCGTTGCGCATGTAGCGGCCCGTTTTTTGCGGGCCGCTTTTTTTTGTGATATATTAACGGCGGCGCGATCCATCCGACAGAGGGGAATTCATGATAATAGACGCTCACGTTCACGTGTATCCGCCGGAAATAATATCCGGCGCAGAGGGAATAGCTCAAAGGGAAAGTTATTTTTCGTCGCTGGTCTCCGCAAAGGCACACAGGTGGGCGGGCGCCGAGGACGTGCTGTCAGCCATGGATTCCGACGGGGTGGACGAAAGCTGGATATTCGGCTTTGGCTTCAAGGACCTGGGGCTTTGCAGGGTTTGCAACGACTACGCCCTTGATGCCGCGGCCCGCTCCGGGGGCAGGCTGAAGCCTCTCGCAGTGGTCCCTCCCCTTGCCCGGGGCGCCGCCGCTGAGATAGCCAGGTGCGCGCATAGGGGCGCCATAGGGGTGGGCGAGATATTCCCCGACGGACAGGATTTCGACATAACGGACACCGACGAGACTTGGAGGTTTGCCGCCGCCTGCCACGAGAACGGGATGTTCGTCCTCCTGCACACGGCCGAGCCGGTTGGCAGGGAGTATCCGGGCAAAGGCCGGGCCGGACCTCGCGAGGCTTACGCGTTCGCCCGGAACCACCCTGAGCTTCGCATCGTGATGGCCCATTGGGGCGGCGGGCTCTTCATGTACGAGAGCCTGCCGGACGCGAGGCTGGCGCTTCGAAACGTGCGCTACGACACGGCTGCCGCCCCGTTCGTCTACGATTCCAAAATCTTCTCGCTGTGCGGCGCGCCGTGGGTCCGCGACAAAATACTCTACGGGTCCGATTTCCCTTTGCTGCGCTACCCGAGGTACAAGGAGATGATGGACGCGTCCGGCCTCGCGCCGGAAGCGGCGGATCGCATCGGGTCCGCCAATGCGCTTCGGTTCCTCGACGGCAGAGAATAAAAATTTCGCTTTGCGATAAAACTAATGGAGGCGGTTATCCAAAACAGGCGCTACTCCACAGTGACGCTCTTCGCGAGGTTCCTCGGCATGTCGATGTCGCACCCCAATGTGCGGGCAGTGTGGTACGCGAAAAGCTGAAGCGGTATCACCGCTATGAACGGGAAGAGCTCGGGTTCGGTCCTCGGCACGAATATCACGTCGTCGGCGTACGTGCGCGCGCTCTCGTCTCCGTCTGAGGCCAAAAGCAGGATCGGCGCGTTGCGCGCCCTGCATTCCTCCACGTTGGATAGCGTTTTTTCGCGCAGGTCCGTGTCGGGGACCAGCGCCACCACGGTCAGCCTTTCGTCGAGCATCGCTATCGGGCCGTGCTTCATCTCGCCGGCGGCGTACGCTTCGGACGGGAGGTACGCGATTTCCTTGAGCTTCAGCGCGCCTTCCATGGTCAGGGGGACGCACTCCCTGCGTCCTATGAAGAAAAACCCCTTTGAGTCCGAATATTTTTCGGCAAGCGCCCTTATCTCCCCTTCCCGCTCCAGCATTGCGTTTTGCGACACCGGCAGGGACCTCAGCCCCCCGATCAGCCTCGCCTCGTCGTTCGCGGACAGGACCCCGCGGTCTTTGAGCAAGGACATCGCCAGAAGGGTGAGCAGGCTTATCTGCCCCATGAACGTCTTCGTAGCCGCGACTCCGATTTCGGGGCCGGCCATCGACAGCAGCGTGTGATCGACTTCCCTGTCTATCGTGGAGCCGCGGACGTTCGTTATCGCTATGCAGTGGGTCCCCATGGATTTCGCGATTCTGGCGGCGGCTAGAGTGTCGGCCGTCTCGCCGCTCTGAGAGACGAATATGGCCAGCGTGTCCTCGCCGCCGTTCACGTTTCTGTAGCGATACTCGGAGGCCACTTCCGCGCTTATGTCGAGGTCGCTGCCGAGCGATTCCATTATGTCCTTCGCCACCAAAGTCGCGTAAAACGACGTGCCGCAAGCGACGAATTGAACCCTCCGCACGCGCTTCATCAGCCCTTTGGGGAGCGTGAGGCTCTTGTCCATCGCGACGTTCGTCACTATCGTGTGGGTGTCTATCGTGAGCCTCAGTACGTCCGGCTGCTCGTCTATTTCCTTGCGCATGAAGTGCTCGAAATGCCCCTTGTCCGCCATGACGCTGTCCCAGTTGAGATGGATCGAGCTTTTGCCCCTCTCCTTGCCGTCGAAGCCGTAAAATTTTATGCCCGAAGACGCCAGCGCCGCCATCTCCCCCTCTTCGAGGAAGAAGAGGTCGTGCGTGTAGCCAAGCAGAGCGGTCGGGTCCGACGCGCAGTAGCAGGCGTCCCCGTCGAAGGCGGTCACGAGCGGCGAGCCTTTGCGGACGCACCATATCTCATCCGGCCTGTCGCGGATCATTATCACGAGGGCGAACGCCCCAGTGAGGTAGGCTGTGAGCTTGCTCAACGCTGCCAAGGCATCGCCGTCGCATTTCTTGTACAGGACGGCCAACAGCTGGCACGCCGCCTCCGTGTCCGTCTCCGTGCTGAACTTTACCCCCTGCGATTCGAGCGTTGACCTGATGTCCCTGGAATTTTCGATGATGCCGTTGTGAACCAGCACCACCATGCCATCGACGCTCTCGTGCGGGTGGGCGTTGGTCTCCGTGACCCCGCCGTGGGTCGCCCATCTCGTGTGCCCGATCCCCGAGGCAGCCGAGGCGCATTCGGATGGCATCTCCTCGACCCTGCGGACCAGTTCCGACACCCTGCCCACTATCTTGGCGCTCTCTATGCCATCCGGGCATCGAAGCGCGATGCCTGCCGAGTCGTATCCCCTGTATTCCTGTTTTGAGAGCCCCTCGAGGATTATCTTCGAAGCGGCGTTTTCACCGACGTATCCCATGATTCCGCACATAATGCCCCACCAGCCCGTCATTTTTTGTAAGCTTAATATAAATATATTATCACAAGCAGACAGCTTGGGGTCGCAAGATGGCGAAATTTCGCGCGGATTCGCGGGCTATCTACAAACGGGGCGCCTTCTGGTATAGTATGGTATCTCGATGCCGAAGGGAACAGGGAAGAATTCTTGAAAAAGGGGGGTTGCCTCGTGGGCATAATAGCGATAGTGGGCCGCCCGAACGTCGGGAAGTCGTCCATATTCAACAGGCTGCTCGGACGCCGCGAGGCCATAGTGGACGATTTCCCCGGGGTCACCAGGGACAGGCTGTACGGAGAGATGATATGGGGCGGCAGACGTTTTTACATCGTCGATACGGGCGGCATAATGGGGGACACAGCGGACGGGCACGAGGTCATAATGGACAGAATGGCCATTCAGGTGCAGCACGCCCTTCAGGAGAGCGACGGCGTGGTATTCGTGCTGGATGGCCGGGACGGCGTGGCGCCGATGGACTTCGAGATCGCGTCCATGCTGCGCAAGGGCGGGCGCAAGGTCGTGGTGGCCGTGAACAAGCTCGACAACCCGGACCGCCTCGACGCCGCGTACGAGGCCGCGTCGCTCGGGTTCCAGAAAGTGCTGCCGGTCAGCGCGGCCCACAACTTCAACATGGGCGACATATTGGACGAGATGGTGAATTTTTTGCCCGAGGAAGACTCGCCGCAATCCGAGGAGGATTCACAGATACCGGTTGCGCTGGTGGGGCGCCCCAATACGGGCAAATCCAGCATGCTGAACGCGCTCTGCGGGAGCGAGCGGTCGCTCGTGTCCGAAATACCGGGCACCACCAGGGACGTCGTGGATTCTGCGGTGGAGCTGGACGGCACGAGGTACAGGTTTCTCGACACAGCGGGCCTGCGCCGCAAATCCAGAATAAGCACCGACGTGGAGTACTATTCGACCGTCCGAACGTATCAGGCCATAGACAGGTGCCGCGTCGCACTGGTCATTCTGGACGCGGCCGAGCTGGTAACAGATCAGGACAAGCGGCTCATCGGGCACGTGCTGTCGCGCGGGCGCGGGCTGGTGATTGCCGTCAACAAGTGGGACCTCGTTCCGAAGGACGACAAGGCCGGCGACAGGATCCGGGGCTTGCTGAAAGACGAATTGCCCTTCGCCTCGCACGCTCCGATGGTTTTTTTGTCCGCTCTCACGAAGCGCGGGGTCTCGAAATTGGGTTCTTGCATCGCGGGAGTGGATCAGAACAGGATGCGGAGGATATCCACTTCGGAGCTGAACAGGCTCGTGCGTGAGGTGCTGGCTTTCGAGCGCATGCCGGGAGACGACCGGGGGAGGCATTTGAAGATTTACTATTGCACCCAGGCCGACGGCGCCCCACCCGCGTTCGTATTCTTCGTCAACGACGAAAAGCTGGCCGCCAAGCCGTTCGAGCGCAGGCTGGAGAACATAATACGCAAAATGGCGGACTTTTCCGGGGTCCCGATAAGATTGTTTTTCAGAAATAGAAGGGAAAATGAAGCGCGATCACAATAAAAGCTTGACTGGAACATGGTTTATGTGCATAATTACTCTGTTGTTTTCAGGGCTTCGCGTAAATGCTGTAATAGTGCAGTTCCAAGGCCGTCTCAAGATGGCCGAACATATTTTACGGAGGTGGATTTAGAATGACGAAGGCGGAGTTGTCGAATGAAGTTGCTGCCGCAGTTGAGGGTTTGACGAAGAAAAAGGCGGCGGAAGTGGTGGACGCGGTTTTCCACGCGATCCAGACCTCTCTCACAAAGGGAGACAAGATCCAGGCGGTAGGGTTTGGCACGTTCGAGGTGCAGCACCGTTCTGCCCGCAAAGGCCGCAACCCCCAGGACCCGACGAAAGAGATCAGCATTCCGGCGAAGAAGGTTCCCGTTTTTCGCGCAGGGAAAGCGCTCAAGGATGCTGTCAACACGAGCCCTAAGAAGAAATAGCCAACAAGACGCGAATGTTTTTATGAAAAAAGCGGCCTTCCGATTGGGGAGTCGCTTTTTTTGTGCTTGCGAAAACGGCCAATTTTAAGCAAAGTTTTGCAAAAGCCTGTTCAGGGCGGCGAAATTCGTGTATTCTTTTGGGAAACGTCCTGTCTTCAAAATTTGAGTCGCTGGGGGTGCGTTCTTCGTGCTTATTCTGGCTCTGAGCCCTTACTACTATCACACGAAAGTAGCGCTGTACGACAACTATGACCTCCTGTGGAGCGAAAGCCAGCGTTACTCGTCCATGGATCTGGAATTGTTCCCAAGCATCGCCCAGCAGGAAGGTTTCCGGTCCGACAGGCTGAAAGAGCTGTTGTCCGAAAAAGGTGAGAGCTTGAGCGCGATTGGGGTCTTCGTCTCCGTCGGGGGGATGCTCCGCCCATTGGAGGGCGGGGTTTACAACATAAGTGCGGAGATGGTCGATGACCTCTTGTCCTGCAAATACGGGGAGAACCCCATGAACCTCGGCGCCCCGATGGCGATGAGCCTCGCGAACGCGGCGAGGGCGAGATACGCGTACGTCGTGGACCCGCCCGTCACCGACGAGATGAGCAGGCAGGCCCGCATGACGGGGTTTCCTGACATCAGGCGGAAATCCGTCTTCCACGCCTTGACGCACAAGTCGGTGGCGGCGAGCGAGGCGGAAAAAATCGGCAAGCCTCTGGCGGAATGCAATTTCGTAGTCTGCAATCTCGACACGACGATATCGGTAGCGTCGCACTCCGGCGGCAGGGTTGTGGACGTGAACGACATGTTTAGCGCCTCGGGGCCGATGTCCCCGAGGCAGAGCGGGGATCTGCCCCCGCTGCAGCTCGTTGAGCTGTGCTATTCGGGGAAATATTCGCTGGAAGAGCTTCGAACGAGGATAACCGGCGTCGGCGGGCTCGTAGCTCACCTTGGAACGGACGACGTCGGCGAGGTGGTCCGCCGGGTGAAGGCGGGCGACAGAAAGTTCCAGACGGTTTTCGACGCTTTCATATACCAGCTTGTAAAATACATAGGGGCGTCCGCCGCGGCGCTCGACGGCAAGGTTGACTCCATCGTCATAGCCGGCACTCTGGCGTCGAACGAATATTTCCTCGGCACGCTGGAAGACCGGGTAAAGTGGATCGCGCCTCTGTCCGCTTACCCAGGGAGGGACGACATATCGTCGCTCGTCAGGGGAGTGATGCGGGTGATGACCGGGGCAGAGGTGGCAAAAACCTACAAATAGCCCCCGTTTCGCGTGTGCGCGTTTCGCACTTGGGCGATGGGCTTGGCAGTTTGCATTGATGTTTTTGATGGTAAAATATTGAGGGTGGAGATGAATGCGGTGCTGAACGGCAAATACTCGGACAGTTTGATCTACAGGCGCCACAGCGTGAGGAGATATTCGGAAGCGCCGGTGTCGCAAGAGCAGTTGGACCACATACTGCACTCGGCGATGGCCGCTCCGTCGGCCAACAACTGCCAGCCGTGGTCGTTCGCGGTGATAGACGACCGCAAGTTGCTCGACGCGATGGCTGAGATACACCCTTACGCCGGCATGATGAAGACCGCGCCTCTGGCGATAGTGCCGTGCGTGATAAAACGCGTGGCCCGTGACGACCCGTTTTACCCGCAGGACCTCGGCGCCTGCGTGCAGAACATCCTGCTCGCCGCCGTGGAGTGCGGCTTGGGCAGTTGCTGGTGCGGCGTGCATACACAGGAGGCCTTGGAGAAAAAATTCGCCTCCCTGCTCGGGATGCCCGACACGATGTTCCCGTTCTGCGTCATAGCGATCGGGCATCCTGCGGAAAACAGCCCTCCGTCCGACAGGTACGACGCGTCGAGGGTGCGCCGCAACCATTGGTAGCGTCGCGAAATGGGCGGCTCGGGGAAACCCGCCAAAAAGACGAACGCGGCAAGGCGGCTTGACGAGTTGGGCGTCGAGTACGAGCTGAGGTGCTTCGACGTGGACGAAAGCGACCTTTCGGCCGAGCGCGCGGCGGACGAGATCGGGATGCCGCGCGAGGTCGTCTACAAGACGCTTGTGGCGCGGGGTGACAAGACGGGTGTGATGGAGGCGTGCATACCGTCAGGACGCGAGCTCGACCTGAAAGCTCTGGCAGCGCTGTCGGGCAACAGGAGCGCTTCTTTGGTCCCGCTGAAAGAGCTCACTCCCTTGACCGGCTACGTCAGGGGCGGCTGCTCCCCGATAGGCGGGAAGAAACCGTACCCGGTGTTCATCTCATCCGACGCCTTGGCGCACGAGAGGATCGCGATAAACGCCGGTTCTCGCGGGATGTTGTTTTTGATGTCGCCGCAAGACCTAGTTAAAGCGACCGGCGCGGTCGCGGGTGACATAGCGCGCTGAACGCGCGCCGGGTAATCGCTGAACAAAAAGCAAGCAATTTTAACTGGCGGGTTGCGTGCCGCAAAGTAAAATATTTAATGCGGCAAGAAAGGGATGGTGACGGTTGTTCGAAGGCGACAGGAATCCGAGGCGGCGTAATTCGCTCTACGTTAAGCAGAACAAGGCGTACCAAATGTTGCTCGCCACGCTGATCATCGCCTTTATAATAGTTACGGCCGTGGTGGTCAACAGCACCATTTCCCCAAACTCGACATGGAGGGACAACATGCTGATAAGGATGATAGTGGAAAGGGCGGCGGCTCGCGATTCGCGCTGAGGCGGGGCGTGGCTGGGATGTATGACCCAGCTCTGAAGAAGACCGTCAGATGGACGCTTTACACGACGGGCGGAATAGTCGCGCTGGCCGGTCTTTTTGTGGCTGTCAGCCCGATGCTCGCTCTCATGTCCCTGTCTTCCCTGATGGGAATTGGCCTGCTGGTCTCTGGGGTCAACCATCTGGTGCCGTACTTTTCGATGCGAAATTCCGAATTCAGGCCAAAATGGCTTTTGGTTTCGGGCGTCCTCGACGTGATATTCGGGGCGGTCTTCATATCGCGCCTGGGGCTGGCGATCCTCGCTTTTTCGACGCTCGCCGGGCTTTGGGCGATCTTTGCGGCGTGCGCGCGGGCGTATATGTCGTACGTGAATAGGGCGGCGGGCCTCGAAAAGTGGAGGGCATCCGCAGCCAGTTGCGCGCTGATGGCTCTGATAGCGCTGTTTCTGCTGGCTTTCCCCACTATGGCCGTCACGTTTGCCGGCGCCGCGACGTCTGCGGCTGGAGTGCTCATCATAGCCGAAGGGCGCATTATATACGGCTGAATGAACATCAGGCTGATCTCCACAGGCGGGACGATCCTATCCCAAATGGGCGGGCGCGGGCTTGCCCCGACGGGCGACGCCGGGGATGCCGCCGATGAGATGAGGTCCCGCTTCCCCTCTCACTCTTTTTCCTTGGACACCGTGATGAGCCTAGACAGCTCCAACATCCAGCCCGAACACTGGCAGGAGATAGCGGACGCCGTATACCGCTCGTATGAAGGCTCTGACGGATTCATAATCCTGCACGGCACCGACACGATGGCATACACGTCCTCCGCGCTCTCCTTCATGCTTCGCAACCTGGGGAAGGCGGTGACGCTCACCGGCTCTCAGATCCCGCTGGAAGACCCGCGCAGCGACGGCTGGCTGAACCTCGCCGTTGCGGTTGCGGCGGTTGAGGGCGGAATAAATGGCGTCACCGTCTCCTTCTGCAATAAGATAATCAGCGGCGTCCGGGCGGTCAAGGCCAGCGCCGACGGCATCGACGCTTTCATCAGCGCCGGCGCGCCCCCCCTTGCAACCGTCACCGCGTTCGGCTTGCGGGCGGAGGGCGGCTGGAGGCCGCCTTTCGATCCGGATTCACCCCTGTCGTTCGAGCGAGGCGTCTGCCCGGATGTTTTCCTGATCAAAATGACGCCGGGCTTGAAGCCCGAAATTTTTGACGCGCTCTTGGGCATCGGCTACAAGGGCATCGTGGTGGAGGCTTTCGGGGCCGGGGGGATGCACAGCGAAGGGCGCGACGCGGCGGCTGGCGTAGCCCGCGCGGCAAGCTCCGGCGTGCCGGTCGTAGTCCGCAGCCAGTGCCTCTACGGGGCAACCGACCTGAGCGTGTACGAAGTCGGGCGAAGGCTGCTCGACGCCGGCGCCATCCCAGCCGGCGGCATGACGGCGGAAGCGACCGTTGCCAAACTGATGTGGGCGCTCGCCAAAACGGCGGACGTGGGCGAGATCGAAAGGATGTTCCAGACGAACTACGCGGGGGAGATGCTTTGAGCGCGAGGCAGACAAAACGCCCCGCTGGGGCTAGACCGCGATGTTCTTTTTGCGGCGGTTTGGGGCTTTGCGCCGTATGCCAAGGCGCTCCATAAGGCCATCCTGCAGTATCTGCGAGTAATTCAGCCTCGCTTCTTTTGCCTCAAGGTCGAGCCAGCGCGGAACAGTCACCGCTTTAGTGACGGCTTTGTTGTTCATGCGCTCTCTGAATGGGGGCATGAATGCTTCGACAAGAACCGCGATGTGGCCTTCCTGAAGATCGAGTCCTTTGATTTCGGTAGGCGCCGGAATGTCGTCGCCGTCATCTTCCATGCCCCACAGATGCAGCGCCATAGCGTCTTTCGCCATGCGCAAAGCCTCTGCCTGATCCGCGCCGACGGTGACGCATCCAGGAAGGTCGGGCCAGTAAACGCCGTATTGCGCGGTGTCTTCGTCCCAAAAAAAAGCGGCTGGGTATATGTACCTGTCTTTCATTGGCATTTGCCCCTCCAATAGCGGTTAAAATTTTATCCCGGTCTGTTTCCCAATGATTTTTACGATGAAAGTTGGAAGCGATTTCACGGGATGCGGTATGGTCACCTTGCCTTTGACCGCGTCATGCGCGAAGTGATGGTGGTCTCCGGTGGCATCCTTGAAACGCCAGCCCTTGGACTCGATGATCTTTATGACGTCCCTTGAAGAATAGTTTTTCATCGCTCCGGCAGCCCCTTTGCGAAATATAATATAACATATATTATTATATATGTCAATAACTCGGTGGAAAATTATTGACAACTGAAACTTCGTGCCACATAAAGCGAGTCAGTGCCTTGAAAAATCAATAATTGTCGGCAAAAAAGAAGCGGCATGAGCCATCTTTTGGCATGATTCATTCACTACAAACAACCAAAGGGGACTCATGCTAACGAGCAAGGTTAACGCGTTCTGAGGTTTTTGAGAGTGAACGTTCTTCTGCTGCAACATTTTGTTGTCTTTTAAAAAGTTACTATGTATAATTCCTAAGGAATCGCTGAATAAAACGCGAATTGGGAGATGGTGGCATTAGCAGATACGTGGCCGACAGAATTTTGCAGTATATAGTCGTTCTGATCGCCAGCAGCGCGGTCATTTTCATTTTGGTGCGCATGAATCCCGCAGACCCTGTGGCCGTTATACTCGGCGGGCGGCAAACCAACCCTCAGACCGTTGCCAACATTCGCCGCGAATTTAACCTCGACAAAAGTTACTTCGAACAATATAGGGCGTGGATCGGCGGTATCCTGCGCGGTGATTTCGGCGTGAGTTTCAGATATCGCAGGCCTGTCACGGCATTGGTCAAGGATCGCGTCCCGGTCACCGCGGGCATCGTCATAATGTCCGCCGTCATCTCCGTTCTCGTTGCCATTCCCACCGGCATATTTGCGGCGTTGAAGCGCAACACATGGATCGACACGGGTATCTCCCTGATACAACTCTTGCTGGTGGCCTGTCCGCCGTTTCTAACGAGCATCCTCATGATATGGGCGATCACGGCCGTCGCCCCCACATTTCCATTTGTCGGTTCGTATGACACCTTTTGGCAGTTCCTGAGGAGAATTTTCCTGCCGTCTCTCGCGCTGTCGTTTTCTATGATAGCGCTCACATCCCGCGTCACCAGGTCGTGCATGATGGATCAACTGCAGGCCAACTATCGGACGGTGGCTGTGTCAAAGGGGCTTCCTCCGAGTGCCGTAATCTTCAGGCACTGTCTGAAAAACGCTATAATCCCGGTCATCACCGTACTTGGCTCGCAGAGCGGAATACTTATAGTGGGTTCGGTGTTGGTGGAAAAAGTCTTCTCGCTCGCCGGGCTCGGCTCTGTCCTCATCGACGCGATAAAGGCGTCCGACTATCCTATCGTACAGGGTGTCACGATGCTGTTGGTCTTCGTGTTCATGACCATAAGCGCTATTTTGGACATAGCGTATTGCGTGATCGACCCGAGGATACGCCTCACATAGCCGGGCCATGGGCGATGGATTATGGAACTGACGAGGGGCGATAAGCTGAGGAGTTTTTTCACGGTGCCACTCGCGGTGTCGCTGTTGTTCCTTGTTGGCGTCATCATCATCGCCGTATTCGCCGAAAAGCTGGCTACCCATGACCCTAACAGGCTCGACGTCACGCACAGGCTCGATGCGCCGTCGCATGAACATCCGCTGGGGACGGACAAGACGGGACGGGATATTTATTCCAGATTGTTGCACGGTTCTCGCATAACGATTCTCAGCGCGTTCGGCGTTGTGCTCATTTCCGCACTGATAGGCATACCGCTTGGCATTGCGGCAGGGTATTTCGGAGGACTTGCGGATAAGGTATTCATGCGAATGTTCGACGTCATTCTGGCATTCCCTTCGCTTCTGCTGGCGTTCGTGTTCGTCGCAGCGTTCGGCCGCGGCATAACTAACGCCGTTCTCGCGCTTGGGATAGTGTATGTGCCGATGCTGGCGAGGCTCACGCGCTCGCTGGTGCTGGTGGAGAAGAACAAGGCGTATGTCGAGGCGGCGCGTTCGATAGGATACTCCAATGCGCATATCATGATGGCGGAGATACTGCCCAACTGCGTCGATACGCTGGCGGTGCAGATGACTCTCGATATAGGGTACGCGGTGTTGGACCTCGCCTCGATGAGTTTTCTCGGACTGGGCGTCCAGCCGCCGACGCCGGACTGGGGCGCGATGTTGGAGGATGGCTGGATAGTCATGACCTCGAACCCGTTTGTCGCGCTGGCGCCCGGAACGATGATAGTGATGACCGTGGTCGCGCTGAATATATTCGGCGATGGCGTGCGTTCGTACCTCGATCCGGCGCAGAAAAAACTTCCGTCAATCCGCAAATACAGGAGGCCGGTACGTGACCTCCGCAAATGATCTCATTTCCATACGAAACCTCCAGGTGAGCCTCATGTCCGCCAGAGGACTGGTTCACGCTGTGCGCGGCATCGATCTGGACGTCCAAAGAGGGGAGATACACGGCGTGGTAGGCGAGAGCGGATGCGGGAAGACCGTCACCGCGAAGTCGATAATGCGCCTATACGACGAGAATATCATGCTGAGCGGCGGCCATATTTTTTTCGAGGGTTATGACATGTTTTCGCTCTCCGAGAGGGAGATTCAAGCCTTGAGAGGATCGGAGGTATCGATGATCTTCCAGGATCCTATGACAGCCTTGAATCCTCTTTATACGATCGGTTATCAGTTGGAGGAGACGCTGACGAACAAAGGCGTGAAAAAAATGGAGGCGGCAGCCCGTGCGGTGAAACTGCTGGAGGACGTGGGGGTAAACCCGCCGGAGTCGCGCAAATCGCAGTATCCGTTCGAGATGAGCGGAGGCATGTTGCAGCGCGTCATGATCGCGATGGCGATCTCCTGCAACCCGAAACTGCTAATCGCGGACGAGCCGACCACCTCTCTCGATGTCACCGTTCAGGCACAGATACTCGATCTGCTGACCAGACTGAGGGATGGGCGCTATATGTCAATTTTGATGATCACACATAATTTTGGAATCGTGGCGGAGATATGTGACCGCGTCTCCGTGATGTACGCGGGCGGCATCGTGGAGTCGGGCGATGTGCGGGAGATTTTCCGTGACCCAAGGCACCCGTATACCAGCGACCTCATAAAAAGCATTCCCCGCTCAGGGACGAGAGGCACTCTGCTCGCGACCATACCAGGAACCCCGCCGGATCTTCTGCGTGAAATCAACGGGTGCGCCTACGCGCCTCGCTGCAGGTACGCCAGCGGCGTCTGCGCCGAAGCGCCTCCCCCGCCGCGCTCGATTTCCGAGAGCCATTCGTACGCGTGTGTGCGGGGAACATAGGTGGCGGTTATGGGAATTATTTTTTCGGTGAAAAAACTAGCGAAATATTTTCCGGTCGGCGGAAAGACGCTCAAAGCAGTCGACTGTCTGACCTTTGAGATTTACGAACGTGAAGTATACGGCGTGGTGGGGGAGAGCGGATCGGGAAAATCGACGCTCGGGAGGTGCATGCTGAACCTCGTCGAACCGACAGCGGGAGAGGTGATTTTTGGGGACGAGATCATGCCCATGTCGGAATTGGCCCGTAAATCTCCGGCGCGGATGAAGTCTCTGCGCAGAGACATGCAGGTCGTGTTCCAGAATCCGAATTCGTCGTTCAATCCAAAGATGACGATAGGCAGGGCTCTTTACAACGCCGCGAGTTTTTTCGGCCTGAAGGGCGGAGGCAGGGACAGGATCCACGAATTGCTGGATTATGTCAACCTGGATCGGTCGGTGCTGTCGCGTTACAGCAACGCGCTCAGCGGCGGCGAGATGCAGCGCCTGGCCATCGTGCGCGCGCTCATTCCCTCTCCGAGATTCGTAATGGCGGACGAGCCGGTATCCGCGCTGGATGTATCGGTTCAGGCACAGATTTTGAACATATTGGGCGAGATGAAAAATCGTTTCGGTCTGACCATGATGTTCATATCGCACGAGCTGACCGTGGTTGAGCACATCTGCGACAGGATCATGGTGATGTACTTGGGGGCAATGATGGAGTTGGGACCGGTGGAGGAGTTGTTTGGCAATCCACTGCATCCGTATACGCGCGCGCTGTTGGATTCCAGGCCGAAGACCTCGCCGGACGAGAAAAAGACTCGCGAGATGCTTGAAGGAGAGATACCCGGGGCTGTAGACATCCCTGCGGGGTGCAGGTTTTTTTCGAGATGCCCCGACGCGGTGCGGGAATGCGGTGAAATCCCCCCCGAACTTTATAAAGTGACGGATTTTCATTTCGTGGCCTGCCATCTTGTGAGGGATACGGTTGGAAATAATTGAAATCTGCGGCGGCGCCAGCCGGGTTGGAGGTGGATCGAAGCGAATGGGCGCAGAGTGCGACGAGAAATAAAATTCATAAACGGGGGTGTAATTATTGTGAAAAAGTATATGCTTGTGTTGACTTTCATTTGTCTTGCGCTTTTCGTCACCTGCGGACTCGTTTCGGCTGCGGAAGAAGGGGCGCTGTCCATCAGCCTTAGCTCGGATCTTACGACGTTGGACTCGGTTTACTCCTACGACCAGTCCACGACGGTGGTTGTACAGATCACCGAGGGCCTGCTTTATTACGACGCCAACGATCAGCTTCAGAACGGTCTTTGCGAGAGTTGGGAGGAAGTCGACGGCACCACTTACGTCTACAATATCCGCAACGACGTCAAATTCTCGGATGGCACTCCGATGACGATGGAAGACGTGATGTTCTCGTTGGCCCGCTATCGCGATCCAGAACTGGCATCCCCGCTCGCGTGGATGTACGACAACGTCGCGGGCATCGAGAAGACGGGAGAGCTGCAGTTTACGGTCAAGCTGAAACAGGCTGACGCTCTGTGGAGGCACACGTTTGCCACCACCGCCGGGCACGTTCACAACAAGGCGTTTGTCGAAAAAGCCGGAGCGTCCTACGGAACGCCGGAGGGCGGAATTCTCGGCACCGGTCCGTACAAGTTGTCGAGATGGGACGTGGGGAGCCAGATCGTCCTGGAGTACAATGCAAACTACTGGAACAAAGCGGATGGGGAACCCAGCGTAAAAAAAGTGACGTTCCAGCTCATACAGGAGGACGCGACTCGTATGTTGGCCGCAACGTCCGGCCAGACAGACATCGGCCTTTATACGCCTGCCGAGATGCTGGGCGACATCCAGAAAGCTCCCAACGTCAGTTTGACGAAAATTCCGTCGGCTGGGCTGGAATTTTTCGCCTTCAATTGCAAGAAGGCGCCATTCAACGACGTAAACGCGCGCCGCGCGGTAGCCTACGCAATAGACGCCGTGACGCTTCAGGAGAACATCGTAAGGGACTTTGGCACCGCGACCAACTATCTGCCGGTTCCGGCCACGCTGTACCTGTTCGAGAAGGACAGATGGATCGAGTACGAAAATAACAACAATGCGCCCAGATACGATCTCACAAAAGCCAAAGAAGCCCTGGCGCAGTCGGCGTATCCCGACGGATTCGAGTGCAATCTGTCAGTCGATGAGTCCTCGCTTTATAACTCCGTGGCGCTGTTCCTGCAGCAATCGCTGGCCGAGATAGGCATTAAGGTGAACATCAACAAAGGCTCGAACAACGAGGTTATATCGCTTCAGTTCGGTTCAAACCTCGACGCGGACGGCAATCGCCCGTATGACATCATCATCGCGGAGTGGGCCGCCGATTTTCCCGATCCTTCCGGAGTCGTCACGCCGCTTTATATAAGCACAAACGGCGGCAACGGCGGCTCCAACGCGGCGGAATACGGCAACCCGAAGGTAGACGATCTGCTGCTGAAACAGGCCGCGTCGAGCGACGCGA
>JAISQC010000096.1 GCA_031274465.1 Synergistaceae bacterium
ACCTTCACGTCGTCCTGCTGACGCGCCCGTTTGACGGCCTGGACGACATCGCCGTGCGGGACAAGCCTGGTATGGTTCTGCGGATCGGCAAGAACGAATTGAGCCTCGACGCGCCCGAAACAAGGGACTACTTCGCGGCAATGGGGCTGAGGATATCGCGCGGCGAGGCGGAAAGCGCTTTTCGGCACACCGGGGGCTGGATAATGGCCCTTCACTTCCAGGCGCTGCACTACGCCGCCACAGGCAAAATAGGGCGCGCGCCGGGGACCCTCGGGCTGATACAGAGAACCTTCTGGAAAGGCATGGCGGAGGATTTGAAAAACTTCCTGCTGCGCGTTGCCCCGCTGGACCGCTTCAACATCGGACAGGCCGATTTTCTTCTTGGGGGGCGCGGAAAAATCCCTGAATGCGTCGAGGAGTTTCTCGAGGGCGAGGATTTTGTGCGCCTCGGCTATGACGCCGAGAGCGGGTTTTATTATCTTCACAGCGTCATACTCAATTTTTTGCGAGCCCGCATCGACCGGATGCTCCCCGCCGCGCGGGAAGAAATCCACAGAGCCGCCGGGGACTGCTGCGCTCTGTTCGGCGACCCGGTCAAGGCCGTGAGCCTGTATTACCGAATACCCGACTACGACCGGATTCTATCGGTGAATTTCATGGGATGCGAGCTTGAGCCGGAGGACGGCGTGAGTTTTCGGGATATGACGCTCGCCGTGCTCGCCGGCGCTTCACGCGAGGCCAAGGGGCGGTATCCGGTGAACGCCCTCAAACACGCGTTCAACCTTCTGGACGTGGGGGAATACGAGCGGTTCGGCTCGGTCTGCGCCGAGATGGGGGAAATCATCGGGGCAAACGACATGCCGGAGGACGAAAAACGGCGTATGCTCGGCGAACTTACGCTGCTTTCCTCGTTCGGCGAGTACAACGACATCGGAAAAATGGCGGTCCTCACGCGCAAAGCGCACGAACTGACGGGGGGCCGCCCGTCGCTCATCAGCATGAACGACGCGTGGACGTTCGGCAACGCGTCCGTGCTGTTCATGTTTCATTCCAAACCTGGCAGGCTCGACGACGAGCTGGCCGACCTGGAATACGGCCTCCCGGCCTATTCCGACCTGACCGGAGGGCACGGCCTCGGCGGCGACGCGCTGATGAGGGCCGAGGCCATGTTCAACAGGGGCGAGATTGACGCCGCGGAAACCGAAGCGCGTTCCGCGCGGCGCGCCGCCTTGCGGCGCGGGCAAAAATGCGTGGACATCGGGGTTATGCTGCTCCTGGGCAGGATAGCGATACACAGGGGAGATTGCGATACATTGACGCAAATCCTCGAATCCCTCGCGGCCATATCCGCCGAAGACCCGCTTCGCTCAAACCGCAAAGAGGCGGATATGGCGAGGTCGTTCCTGATGGAACTGCTCGGCAGGCCCGACGGCGCGACGGAGTGGATAAAGCGCAAGGAGGCGGACGAGAACGCGGTTATGGCTCAGGCGGCCCCTTTCGCGATGATTCTGCGCGGCGGGTATCTGGCTGCTGCGGGGAACGAATCGGGGTGGCCTGAAGAATGGACGGGCCTTATGCCGTCGGTAATTGAAGCGGCCATGAATGTAGGCTCGCTGATGGCCGTCATATACGCGCATATTATAGCCGCCTGCGCCTCGCTCGCGCGCAACGCGGGCTCCGAAGCGCGGTGCGAGATCTCGGTTGCCATGTCCGCAGCCATGCCCGACAGGTTATACATGCCATTCGTCGAAAATTATGGCATCGGGCCGGAAAAAAATGGAATCAGCCAGTGCTTGGAGAAGTTGGGGGATTCATTCAACAGAGCGGATGTCGGCATGATAAAAAAACTGGCCGGCGAGTTCGAAGCGGGCCGAAACGCCGTTTTGAGCCGGATGTTTCCGAACAGGCCATACGGACTGACCGCGCAGGAGTTCAATGTGGCCCGCCTTGCGGCGCAGAGACTTGGAAACAGAGAAGTCGCGGAAGAAACGGGGTTATGCGAAAGCACCGTCAAGCAATATCTTCACTCGGCGTTTGGGAAAATGGGAGTTAGGAAACGCACCGCTCTGGCGGCGCTGCTGGATGAAACGGGAACCTGCTGGCGCGAACGGCGATAGCGGCGCCGCTAATCTGAAATACTAACTTTTCGTTACTACCGAAAAAAATAAATCGCGTTACGCTTGAACCAAGGCGTGGCGCGATTTATTTTTTGTTTCACGCGCGGAAGGGGCGGCGATGCGCAAAAACATGCAAAAAATAGTCAGAGCTGACATGTTGGACGGCAACACGGTTGATATACAGCTTGAAAACGGGCATATCATTCTTCTCGATATGACCGTGAAGATAAAAATGCTCGAAGGCGGATGAGGGCCATGATAAAAACCGCGAAGCATCCTCGCGTCGGGAATATATACTATTTCCCGGAACGCCTGAAAAATAAGCTCGCCCTGATAAGCTCCTATCCTGTAACCGTGGTCGAGGCGCCATCCGGCTTCGGCAAGACGACGGCGGTTCGCGAATATCTAAATGACAATATACCGCGCAACACCCACATACACTGGCACATCTGCCTCGGCGAGCCGCCCTCCAGGGTGTGGGAGGGTATCTGCGGGCTATTCGCGGGAGTGATGCTGGACGTTGCGGAGACGTTGAAAGCGCTAGGGCCCCCCACGATAGAAACGCTCGCGGATGTGGCGTCGGTCATGCGCACGGTTCAGGCCGGGATGAAGACGTATCTTGTCGTTGATAATTATCAGTTGTTCGATAACGCGATACCGCGCGAGATTATCGACGCTTTCTCCGTTCACGTCTGCGATAATTTGCGCGTTATTTTTATCACCCAGCCTTTGCCCGATTCAAAGCAAAAATTTTACAACACGAATATCAACAATCTTGCCGAGGGAGATTTTTTATTCGACCGTGACAACACAGCACGGATGTGCCGAATGTTCGGGATAAAATTGCCGGAGAAAGAACTGGATTACCTCCAAAAAGTCTCCGCAGGCTGGGTCGCCGTCATACGCCTCCAAGCGGAGAACTACAGAGAGACCGGCTCGCTGGCGCAAATGAACGATATGGACAGCCTTGTTGAAACGGCGATATGGAACAGGCTCGCTCAGGACGAAAGGGACTTTCTCTCGGTCGTCTC
>JAISQC010000104.1 GCA_031274465.1 Synergistaceae bacterium
CGCTCGCTATAAGCGGCAATAAATCCTCTTTGTACTGGGACAGCGAAGACGCCTGCCGCCTCTGGATGGGCTACCGCGACCGCCCTAATGAACTCTGGGAAAAAGATCCCGCCATTCTCTCGCCCAATACGCGGAAATGGACGAATTTTCCCGGCGGACACGTCGAGGGATATCCCGATACGATTAAACAGGTTTTCCGCGGCTTTTATCAGGCCGTGACCGATGGTGGCACTGGAAGCTATGATTTTGCCGATTTCGCGGCGGGCGCGCGTCAGATGGTTTTATGCGAAGCGCTTATGCAAAGCGCCCAAGAACGTAAATGGATTAAAGTCGGAGGTGCAAAATGATTAAACTCGGTTTAGTTTCGGCCATATTGCCCGATCTTTCCTTTGAGGAAGTAATCGATTACGCCGCACAAGTGGGCTTTGCCTGCGTAGAGTTTTGCTGTTGGCCAAAGGGCAAGGCGGCGCGGAGATATGCTGGCGTCACGCATATTGATGTCAACGCGACGGACGAAAAAGGACTCCTACATTATGTGGATTACGCCAAGCAAAGAGGCATCGAGATAAGCTCGCTTGCCTATTATCCGAACCCCTTGGACCACGACAGGAAATCCGGAGAGGCAGCGATAAAGCATATCTATAAACTGATTGACGCGAGCGCTCTGATGGGCATAAACATGGTAACAACCTTTATCGGGCGCGACAAGACCAAAACAGTTGAGGAGAATCTCGATTTATACGAGCAAGTCTGGACGCCCATAATCCGTTATGCCGAGGAAAAAAAGGTGCGCATCGGCATCGAAAACTGCCCGATGTATTTCACCCGGGACGAATGGCCTACCGGTGTTAATTTGGCTAGCGCGCCGTATATATGGCGTGAAATGTTTAGAAGAATCCCGAGCGATTATCTGGGTTTGAACTATGATCCCTCTCACCTTCACTTGATTTTCGCGAATTATGTAACACCCATAATCGATTTCAAGGATAAAATTTTTCACGTGCATTTCAAGGATATGCACATTGACCGTGAAAAACTGAACGAATATGGGATCTTTGCCTATCCCTATCTGTGGCATCGCCCGAAGCTGCCTGGACTGGGCGACATAGATTTCGGCGAGTTGATTTCCGCCCTGCATGACATACGCTATAAAGGCGCGGCTTGCGTTGAAGTCGAGGACAAGGCCTTTGAGGACAGCTTAAACGACGTCAAAAGCGGGATAGAACAAAGCTACCGATATCTGAAAACCTTGATCTAAGGGATAGAGCGGCCATCAAATGGCAATTAAATCGCCCAAACGACCGCCCCGGGAAGTTCCCGGGGCGGGTTTTGTCATTCGGGGGCGGTCGAAGCGACGAAAAGCGCGTCCAACTGGCACTTGTCCACCCGCGACGGCGCGCCCGAAAGAGGGCACTGCGCCTTCTGGTTTTTTGGGAAGGCCATGACGTCGCGGATGCTCTTGGCACCGCAGATCAGCATCATCAGCCTGTCCAGCCCAAGCGCTATGCCGCCGTGCGGCGGGGCGCCGAACGACAATGCCTCCAGCAGGAATCCGAACCTGGCGCGGGCCGTCTCCGGCGAGATGCCGAGGGCCTCGAAAACCATGCTCTGCATCTCGGGGTTGTGTATCCTTATAGAACCGCCCCCTAGCTCCGTGCCGTTCAGCACTATGTCGTAAGCCCGCGAGCGCACCCGGGCGGGGTCGGACTTCATGAATTCGACGTCGGAGTCGAGCGGGGCGGTGAATGGGTGATGGACGGCGAACCAGCGGCGCTCGGCCTCGTCCCATTCATAAAGTGGAAACTCAGTCACCCAGACGAACTCCCACCCGTCTCGGGCCAGCCCCCGGTCCCTGGCGGTCTCCAAACGTATTTGCCCCAGTATCTCGCACGCCTTCGACCATTGCCTGTCGGCCATCACGAAGAGCGCGTCCTCAGGCGTGAGGCCGGACCGTTCGACCAACACACGGCACGGCTCTTCCGCCAAAAATTTCACCAAAGGCCCTTTGAGCGCCCCGTCCCTGATCTGGAAATTGGCCATCCCGGCGCTTCCCAGCTCGCGCGCCCGGTTTTCGAGGTCTGACAGCTCCTTCCTCGACAGGCGCCCGCCGCCGGGGAGCTTCAGCCCCTTCACAGCGCCGCCCTCCTCCAGCAGCTTCGAGAACGGGTTTCCATCGCCCCTGAATGCGTCCGACAGGTCGATTATCTTCATGTCGATGCGAAGGTCCGGTTTATCGCTGCCGTACTGCTCCATAGCCTCTTTCCACGTCAGCCGTCGGATCGGCGACGGGATGTCCGCCCCAGTGGTCTCCTTGAACAATCCGATGAGGTACGGCTCAATGAGTGACATGATATCGTCTTCGGTCACGAAGCTCATCTCCACGTCTATCTGCGTGAACTCCGGCTGCCTGTCGGCCCTCAGGTCTTCGTCGCGGAAGCACTTGGCGATCTGGATGTATTTGTCGCAGCCGCTTATCATGAGTATCTGCTTATAGATTTGCGGCGACTGCGGCAGCGCGTAAAATTCCCCAGGGTTCACCCGGCTTGGCACGAGGTAGTCGCGCGCCCCTTCTGGTGTCGATTTTGTGAAAATCGGCGTCTCGACCTCCAGGAACCCGTTTTTGTCGAAATAGTTGCGCGTGTACTGGACGGCCCTGTGGCGAAGCGCGAGGTTTTTCTGCATCGCCTCGCGCCTCAGGTCGATGTAGCGATATTTCATGCGCAGGTCCTCGCTGACCTCGTCGGCGCTGTCTGGGTCGAAGGGCGGCAGCTCGCTCGGGGAGAGCAGGATGAAATCGGTTGCCGCCAGCTCCACCTCGCCGGTCGCGATGGCCGGGTTTTCGGTCCCCTCGGGCCGCCTGCGCAGCTCGCCCCGCACTGCCATGACATACTCGCTCCGCAGGGACCGCGCGCGCGCGTGGGCTTCCGGGACCAGCTCCGGGTTGAACACTACCTGCGTCACGCCCGTGTTGTCCCACAGCTCGATGAAAATTATCCCGCCAAGGTCGCGGCGCGCGCGCAGCCAGCCGTTTAGCACGGAGGGTTTCCCGTCGTGCTCCGCCCTCGGCTCGCCGCACCGCATCGTGCGCTTCCATTCGTTCGTAAAATGATTTCCCGCCGTCATGAGAGTTCCCCGCTCCATGATTTTATTTTTTCACCGGCCTCGCCCCGCAGGGCCGTCTCCTGAACTCCTGTGAGCATGTTTTTCACGCTGACCGTCCCCGACGATATTTCGTCCTCGCCGATGATGCACGCGATCTTGGCGCCCATTTGCGAAGCGGCCTTCATCTGCGATTTGATGGACCGCCCGACGAAGTCCATGTCGGCGGACAGCCCGAGCGAGCGCAGCTCGTGCGTCAGAAGCGCGGCCTCGGCCTCGCCCTGGGATGACGATGAGATGACGAAGATGTCCGTTTTGGGCTCGCTGCCCATATAAGCGCCCTGCCCCTCCATGGTTATCACTATCCGCTCTATGCCGGACGCGAAGCCCACTCCCGGAACGTGCGG
>JAISQC010000116.1 GCA_031274465.1 Synergistaceae bacterium
CTTACGGGGATTTTTCCGTCGGGCGCTTGCTTTTTGATGCGCTCGACCGTGGAGCGCAGCGATGTTTTCATGCCGCTGAAGCTGAACTCGACGCTTTTCGTCCCCTTCATTCCTATTGGAAACTGAAAAGAGTTTGGATCGCCCCCAGCGGCCGATTTTTCTATCTCCGGCCCTCCTGGGTAGCCCAGCCCCATCAGCTTGGCGCCCTTGTCGTACGCCTCGCCGGCGGCGTCGTCCCGCGTCGCTCCCAGAAGGGCGTAGTCATGGAGCTCCCGAACCAAGACGATTTCGGTATGCCCTCCTGATACGATGAGGCACAGAAACGGAGGCTTCAGGGTTGTCGCCGATAATATGCAGGCGAACAGGTGCCCTTCGAGGTGGTTTATCCCGATCAGCGGTTTTCCCCATGCCTGCGACAGGGCTTTGGCGGTCATGACGCCTACGAGCAGCGACCCCATCAGGCCTGGGCCGGATGTCACGGCAATGAGCCCGATGTCGCGCGGCGTTGCTCCGGAATCGGACATAATTGCCCCAAGCAGAGGCAGCAGTGCCTCCTGGTGCTTTCTGGAGGCAAGCTCCGGCAACACGCCGCCGAAGGGCGAATGGTCGCGTATCTGGCTGGACACTACATCGCCCACCACTTCACTGCCGCCGCGCAGCAGGGCTATCGCTGTGTCGTCGCAGCTCGTTTCGATCCCGAGCGTGAGGAAATTGTCTCCGCCTTCGATCCTCAATGATGGCAGGATCCGCAGGAGCAGCCGTGACCGCAGCCGCCGCCGGAACAGTTTTTCGCGCGCCGCCTCTCGCCTTCGAGATGGATCAATACTTTGCATCTGCAAACGGGGCAGCGGCCCGCAAACCCCTCCGTCTCGAATTTTTTCCCGCACTCCGCGCATGAATACACGTGCATTGCCGCATTACCTCTTTCGTCTATTGGTTTTCCGACGGAACCTTCCAAGGCATCACATAGCCGTCGTATCCTATTGCGATTTCGGCCCCTTGTTTGAGGTAGTCGCTTGGAACGAAAAAGCCTATGAAGCCATTATAACCCTTTGCAAGCTCTTTCGCCCCGTGGCGCAGCTCCTCGAAGGGGTTGGAGGAGATGCCGGTTATTATATCCTCTTTCGCCGGACTGTATCCATTGACCGATATTTTTTCGGAATCGAACGCCCATAGCTTCAAGGCTTGAACTCTCGCCACTAAGAGGACGTGCTTTTTCCTGGCGTTGTATTTCGAAGCGTACTGGAAGATGTTGTCCGGTATGTCCGTCATCCCTCCTGTCCGATATTTTTCGGCGTTCAGCCGTTTCAAGGCGCCGCCGAGTTTGCCGTCCACCATCAGGAACGTGAGCTTGCCCCTGGCGTTCAAGATCAGCTCGTCGATCCTGTCCGCATCGAACCAGCACGTGACGGTGCGCGCCGGCATCAGCTTTTCCACTTCCTTGCCTGCGGTCGCCCCATTTGCGGGGACTCCTGCTGCCGCGAACATCGACGCCAGAGCCGTGAATGCCGCTATTCTGGCAATCCGCCCAAAAACTACTCTCATCTGCCATGCCCCCATTCTTTTAGGAATCTCCTTTTTTAGCGCCTCTTGCCAATGCGCCCCGTATCCAGCCCCACTCGGGGCAGCCAAGAAATCTGGAAGCCCCTGCGTAGACCCCGCAGCCGGTCGCCATGACCACGGCCATCCATACAGATCGTCTCGCGAACGCCGATCCGGCAGGGTAGGGGTATATTTTGAACAGAAACGCCAGAACGCCCCCCATCGCCAGGCATGAACACGCGACCTTGAGCGTCCACGCCGGATCGAACAGCCTTATCTTGGCGCCTATGTCGCGGGACAGCCTCCACGCGCCGAAAAACGCGGCGCCGGTGAAAGCGCCAGACGTCCCCATCGCAAGCCCCACATGGGCAAACGGCTTCATGAGGGCGAGGCCCAGCGTGAGGTTAGCGCATACGGTGAAGCACGTCACCCCGACCGCCGCCTTGGGCATGCTCCTTGAGTATAGGGCGCGCATCGTCACAGTGTTGCAGGCCATGCCGGGAAGCCCGGCCGCGTAACAGGCGAGGGCGCCCGAGGTCACCCCCCACGCCGATTCGCCGAAAGCGCCCCGCACCAGCAGCAGGTGCACGACCGGGCGCGCCAGCATTACGAGGGCCACGGCGGCCGGCAGGACTATGAACAGGTTGAAGCGGAGGGCGTCCCTGATGAATTCGCGAAACCCCTCGCTATCGTCGGGATCGAGCCGGGACAGCATCGGCAGGACCGCCTGCGATATCGCTATCACGAACAGCCCCAGCGGCAACTGTATTATCCTGTCGGCGTAGTTGAGCGCGGAGATCACTCCCTCGTCGAGAAACGACCCAAGCATTCTGCCGACTATGGGGTTTATCTGGTTCAGGGACAGCCCGGCCGCGCAAGGCAGAAAGAGCGCCATCGCCCGCCTCAGGTCCGGGTCCTTCGTGTCGGGCCTCGCCGGCGCAAGCATGTAGCCCATGCTGCACGACATGGCCCATTGCATCGCCATGTTGCACATTCCTCCCGCCAGCACGGCAACAGCCATCGTCCATATTGATATGCCGCGCCTGAACGCGAGCAGGATCGCTATGAACGCCAGGTTGCTGGCCGCCGGGGCCACTGCCGGCACGAAAAAACTTCCGACGCTGTTCAAAACCCCCATCGCCAGGGCGCCTACCGAAACAATGATCAAAAAAGGAAACAGCGCCCTGGTCAGCGCCACTGCCATTTTGCTCTGCTCCGCGTCGAAACCCGGCGCTATCGCGCGGACCAGCAGGGGAGAGCACAGCATCCCCAACAGGACGACTGCCGAACACGCGCAAAGGAGCATCGTCAAAACCTGCCTTGCCAGCGCGCGCGCGGCATCAGGGCCTTTTGCGGCGTGCACGCGCGAGAACGTCGGCACGAACGACGCGGAGAGCGCCCCTTCCGCGAGCAGCTGGCGCGACAGGTTCGCGATCGTGTACGCTACGTAAAACGCGTCGAGGCTGCGGCTCGCCCCGAAATAGTTCGCGGTCAATATCTCGCGCAGCAGCCCAAGCAGCCGGCTCGCCAGCGTCCCGAACATCATTCGCATGGCCCGGTTCACCATCCCCGGCATGGATGAGTTTTCGCCTATCGCGCCGGTTGCTTCCGATGAGATATTTACCACTCGAAGCGCTCGCCGAGATAATATTTTTTTGCCATGGGGTCGTTCGCGATTTGCTCCGGCAGCCCATCGAGCACCACTTTGCCCTGATACATCAGGTATGCCCGGTCGGTGATCGCCAGAGTTTCGCGCACGTTGTGGTCCGTGAGCAGTATGCCATATCCCTTGGCCTTCAGTCCGGCCACTATCTCCTGAAGGTCGAATACCGCAACCGGGTCGATCCCGCTGAACGGCTCGTCTAGAAGTATGAAATCGGGCTTGGTGGCGAGGCATCTGGCGATTTCCACCCTCCTGCGCTCGCCGCCTGAGAGCGCGTATCCTGGGGCGTTCGCCACCTCTGACAGCCCCATTTCCTCTATGATCCTGCCGCACTCCGACTCGACTGCGGATCTTTCGGTGTTGTTCGTGTTCAGCACGAGCTTCAGGTTGTCCTCGACCGATAGGCTGCGGAACACGGACGCTTCCTGAGGAAGATAGCCTATGCCCATCCTGGCCCTCAGATACATCGGCATGGCCGTCGCGTCCCTGTCGTTGACGAGCACGCGCCCCTTGTCGGGAAGGATGCGCCCGACCATCATGTAGAATGTCGTGCTCTTCCCCGCGCCGTTCGGGCCGAGCAAGCCGACGATCTCGCCTCTGTTCACGATCAGGCTGACGTCGTCCACGACGGTGCGTTTTTTGAAAGATTTTTTGAGTCCGATGGCTTCGAACGATCCGCTCAAGCTCGAGTCCGTGGCCTCTATTTCCGATTGGTGTCGAAGGTCAGCGCAGGGCTTCCCAGCGCGTCTATATTGCCGGTGTCGATGAAGTAGACGATGTTCTCGGATTTCAGGCTGCGCCCTGTCTGCGTGGCGCTGGCGTTTCCCGATATGACCAGTGTGCCGCGAGCGAGCGAGTATACCCCCTTGTTGCCGGAGACCCTCGTGGTGACTCCTTTTTTGTCCGGCATCGTCACCACCACCTTGCCTTCGGCTATCATCTCCGTCACCTCGTTGTCTTTTATCGTCCCAGTGGCGCTATTTGCGGACATATCTATCTTGCGGGCGTGTTCTGAAAATTTTCTTATCCCGCTTGCCGAAAACTTGCCCTCGTCCCTCGACGCGGCGTCAGCGTCGATGAAATATTCGGCGAAATCTCCCAGAACATCTCCCATGGCGGAATAGCGTTCCCCTTCCGTGTTCCACGTCACGAAATCGGCGGTCAATGTCTCGGCCCCTCTAGTCAGCTTCACGTCGCCGGATGCCGCGAGCAGGTGGCCAGCCTCTTGGGCTTTCATGGCAGCGGCCTCGCAAATGATGTTTACCACCCTTCCGCCTTTGTCGGTGAATTTGCCCCTGATGTTCCCGTATAGTTCGAACGTGCTGCCGTCTACCGCGCCGAACCCGCTGTCGCCAAAGATTTCGCCGTCCTTGTCGCGCAAGTGGACGTTGCCGTTTACGGTTATCGCCTCGGTGGCCGGGTCGTATTTCATCGAGTCGGCGGTCAGCGTAGCCTCCGCAGCGTGCAAAACCCCGATGGCAACTGCGATTATTGACAGAGCTATTGCGACATGCGTTGTGGCGGGGAGTTTTCTGTCCATCTGCCGATACCTCCGTGCGGCGGACATAGGTCAGTCCGCGCGCTGATAATTATAGCAAATTTCCGCCGTTCCGTTTCCCCTTCGGCGCGGATGATTAAATTGGCAGCGATCTGCCGATTGGATGCCGCCCCTTCGCCTATCCATAGCTAAGATGCTAAAACTCCTGACTTTGACACTTGTGTGGAGCAAAAAGCTGCGTGAAGTGTTGAAAACACCGAACATTCAGCCAGATGGGAAGGAAATTATTTTGTTATGCTATGCGGATATTTTTCAGGAATTTGTTGAACGCCTCCTGCCTGGGATAAATATCATAAAAGCTTGTCCCAAATGTTTCCTGGATGAGCCTGTAATCCAACGCAATCTCGTCCTCGCCTGAAAATTCCAGCGTCTCAACTGTTTTGCCTCTGGCGTCGGTCGCTTTCTGGAAGGCAATCGCGCCGCCGACATCGTCAAGATGCACAACGCCGCTTTTAAGAAC
>JAISQC010000168.1 GCA_031274465.1 Synergistaceae bacterium
GGAAATGGGGGCCGTCGCCGGCCCCCTTGTTTTATTGCGTGCGGTTGGAGCGTCAGGCCAGGTTGGCCGCGTAAGCGTCGTTTATTTTTTTAAGCTCGTCCGATGTTAGCTCCCAATCCGCAGCCTTGGCGTTCTTCTCGATGTTGGCGGGTTTCGTCGTCCCTATCAGCGCTGTCGTGACTCCGGGCTGCGCCAGCACCCAGTTGATCGAGACCTCGGCGACCGAGGCGCCGCGTGCGTCCGCTACCTCGCGGAGTGTGTCGATGACCTTGACGCACTTGGGCCATTTCTTCTCTCCGAAGAAGTCGTAGAAGAACACCCGCAGCTCCTTGTCGGTGATCTTGGGAGGCTCTTTGAACGCTCCGGCCAGTATGCCGCCGCCAAGCGAGCCGTAGGTCATTATGCCCAGCCCCGCGTCGCGCGCGAACGGAATGACCCCGTTGTCGAAGTTCGAGCGGTCGAGCAGTGACGCCGATGGCTGGATGCCGCTGATCCCCGCCCTTTCGACGGCATTTTTTATCTGATCTGTGCTGAAGTTGGACACCGCTCCGGCGCGGATTTTGCCCTCCTTCTTCCATTTGGCAAGCAGGTCGAGCGCGCCGTCATTGCCGTTGTTCAAGTCCGGCCAATGGATGAAATAGATGTCGATATAGTCGGTCCCGAGGCGCTTTAGCGAGTTCTCCAGCTCCGACGAGGCGACCGCAGGCGCGAGGCACCTGACGTACTCGCCGGGAATCTTGTAATCCCCGACGCCCAAAACGCGGTGGACCCCGAATTTCGTGGAGATTACCGCCTTGTCGCGACGCCCCTTTAGCGCCTTGCCCACGATCGTCTCAGCCTCGTAAGCCTGGCCGTACGCGGGGGACGTGTCGATGAGGTTCACTCCGATGTCGAGGGCGTGCTGAATCGTCTTGATGCCGTCGCTCTCGGACGCCTCTCCGAAGAAGTCGTTGCCGAGCGGCCACGTGCCGAGCCCGACGGCGGAAACATCGATCCCGCTGTTCCCAAACTTCCTGTACTTCATGAAACGCACCCCCTTTCCATTATTGCGGGCGCAGCTCCGCCAGCTTCGAGAACACGTCTTTTTCCTTCAGCCCGTAGTAGGCGGCTTTATAGGCCGCGAAGCACTTGTCGTATATCGCGACGTTTTTGGGGATCGGCTCGTAGATCTCGCCGAACTGCACCATGCCGCCCACGAATTCGCCGAGGTCCTTGTAAAGCCCGGCGCCTATGGCGGCGAGGCCGGCAGCGCCCAGAACCGCCGCGTCGGATATGACCAGCGTGCGAATCTTGCGCCCCATTATGTCGGCTATCGACTGGCACCACGCCTTCGACTTGGAGACGCCGCCCGTTATCGTTATAATGTCGTCCATCACGACCCCGGCCGCCAATACGGATTCGAGTATGTGTCTCGCCTCTAGCGTGATGCCCTCTATCACGGAGCGCACCATGTCGGCTTTGGTGTGGGTGTTGCGCAGCCCGAGGAACATCCCAGTCGCGTTCGTGTCCCACGTGGGATAGCCCGAGCCGAACAGCGCGCTGTAGAAGAGGACCCCGTTGCTTCCCGGGACGGATTTGTCGAGGTATTTCTCGCCCATTATCACATACGGGTCGATGCCCTTCGCCTCACCCTCGGCTACTTCCTCGGCGCACAGCGTGTCGCGGCACCAGCGGTAGCACGTGGCCCCGGAGACCTGCGGGCCCTCGACCTCGAACACTCCGAGCGTCGGCGAAGACGGTATCATCAAACCCGTCAGCGCCTTGAAATCCGGCTTGGCAAGCCCGATCGCGAGAAGGCCGAAGGTTCCTATCGTCAACGAAACGGCGCCGTCCTTGATGACCCCAGCGCCCATCGCGGCAAGCTGCTGGTCGCCGGAACCCGCCACTATTTTGGTTCCGACGGCAAGCCCGGTTTTAGCAGCGACGTCGGCTTTGATCGTGCCGACAACCTCGGCTGGCTTGCACAGGGGCGGGAACTTGGCGAGGTCGAAGCCCAGAGCATCGGCGAGTTCCTTGGACCAGTCGAGCGTGCGCACGTCCATTAGCCCGGTGACCGTCCCGTTCGATATCTCGGCGACGAATTTATCCGAGCCGAAGGCGTGCATTATGAGGCTGTCAACTGAGGAGAAATACTTCGTCTTCGCGTAGGTTTCGGGCTCGTTTTTCTTCACCCAGTAGTATTTGGCGGCCGCGAAAATATTGTACCCCGGCATTCCGGTTATCTCGTTGCGGCGCTCCGGCGAGATTTTGGAGTTAATCTCCTCCATGATGCTCTCGGCGCGGGAGTCGAGCCAAATGATCATCTTGTCGTCGATGACGTTCAGGTCCTTGTCGACAAGGCAGAAGCTGGAACGGTTGACCGAGAAGCCTATCGACTCTATCTCTTTGGGATCGACCTTGGAATCGGACACCGCGTCGCGCACCGCCTCGAAGGTGATGTCGATCAGGAATTTAGCCCCCACCTCGACCCAGTTTGGTTTTGGCTCGTTCAGCTTGTACTCCCTGTAACCCTTGCCGACGATGCTCCCCTTCAGATCGATGACCATCGCCTTGGATCCCGTGGTGCCTACGTCGATGCCCATTACGTACTTGCCCATGCCAACGCACTCCCTTCGTTAATTTAGTATTGCGCAACTCAGCCCGTGTACTTCGGAATCAAGCCGATCTCCCTCATCTGGTCAAGCGCCTCTATGATGGGCACTGCGGCGCGCGTGCCGATCAGGTCGGCCCCGGCCATCAGGAACGCGTAGGCGTTCTGCGGGCGGGGGAATTTGACGCCGGCGACCTTCAGCTTGACCTTGGTCCCGGCCAATGTCTTTTTCATGACCAGGAACTGCTCCATCGTCGGCCCCTCGAATTGCCCCGTGGCGGTCTTGGCGTAATCGCACCCCGCTTCCGCCACCATCTTGCAGGCCGCAGCTATTTCCTCGTCGTTCAGAAACGCCGTCTCCAGTATGACCTTGGTCAGGGCGCTTCCGGCGGCCGTTTTGAAATCCTTGAGGTCCTGCTTTATGACGTCGTACCTCTTGTCCTTCAGCGCGCCGACGTTGATCACGAGGTCAACGCTTTTGCAGCCCAAGGAGACCGCTATCTCCGTCTCCAGCGCCTTCACCTTCGACGGGGACACCCCAAACGGGAAGTCGATGCCGGTTGCGGGCAACACGTCCGTGCCTTTGAGCTCTTCGATCACCACTGGGGTCCAGAACGGCGACGCGGAGTAAAAAGCCGCGCAGTTGTACTTAACGGCCTCCCTGCAGCCCTTGCGGATGTCGTCCTCCGTAGTGTTCTTGGGCAGCACGCTGTGGTCGATGCACTTGCCCAACGCCCATTTGTCCAGTTTCGCCAGATCCACCATGATTTGAAGCCTCCTTCATACTGTGTGTTTTTACGCCCCGGCCCGGCCAGCGAATTATGCCCCAGGCAGACGCACTATCCCTTGTACTGCGGGATCATGCCGATTTTGCGGACGTCATCGAGCCCCTCGATGATCTCGACGGCACCCTGAGTGCCTATCAGTTCCGCCCCCGCGAGGAAGAAAGCGTACGCGTTCTGCGCCCTCGGCGCTTTGACGCCTGCCACCTTGACCTTGACGCTCGTCCCTTTGAGGACATCCACCATGAACATCACGTCCGAGATGGACGGGCCGGCGTACTGGCCGGTCGAGGTTTTAGCCCAGTCGATGCCGGCCTCGGCGATCAGCTTGCACGCGGTGGCGATCTCGTCCCTCGTCAGCATGCAGGTCTCTATTATCATCTTCGTCATGACCGGTCCTGCTGCCTTTTTGTATTCCTTGAACTCCTTCAGTATCTTGTCGAACTTCTTGTCCTTCATGTCCCCGACGTTCATGACGTTGTCTAGCACCGTCGCCCCGAGGCGGACGGCCTCCTCGGCCTCGAACGCCTTCACCGCGCTCGACTGCTGGCCGAACGGGAAGCCGATCCCAGCGCCCACCATCAGATCCGTCCCTTTAAGCTCTTCCGCGACTACGGGCGTCCACTCTGACGACGAGAAGCAGAAAGCCTTGCAGTTGTACTTGATTGCGGTGCGGCAGCCCTCGCGTATCTGCTTTTCGGTCGAGTCCTTCGGCAGCACCGAAAAGTCGAAGAGCTTGCCCACGTCGCGCTTGGTCATTTTCGAAAAATCAATCATATCTCGCATATACCCCCTTAAATTTGTTTTATTGGCGTAGCATCAGCACCTCACAATTTTTGCGCGCCCGCGCAAAAAACACGGCATTGCGATGAACCCTGAAACAAGCAAAACGCAACGGCCAAACACCATTTCTTTTAAAATATACAAATAAAAGCATTAAGAAAAACGGAGAGTCCTTAAAAACCATAATTACTACCTGCATACAATACGTATAGATTATAGCACTTTCTACTTAACTGACAATAGCCAATTTGGAGAAC
>JAISQC010000189.1 GCA_031274465.1 Synergistaceae bacterium
TCCCTGTGGCCTCAGGCAAAGGCGTTCTGCCGTGGATTGGCATGGAATACTTTGGTATGGAATACTATGGACATTCTGATTTTCCTGTCTTAGAATCGGGATAAAGTATCCTGCCTGCCGGGTTTTAGTGCATAACCCGACTCGCAGGACACCCTGTCAGAACAGCATATCAGGATAGGGGTTTTCAGAATGGAGGTTTTGCCGTGGAGTCCGCCGCCATTTCAGTCGTAGCGCTTTGCGTGTCCGTGTTCATTGGCTTCTGCACGAGAATCAACCTCGGAATCATCTGCATTGGCTCGGCGTTTCTGACCGGATATTTCCTTATCGGGATGAATCCGGCAGACATTTATATGAAAGGATTTCCTCTTCGCCTGTTTTTTCTTCTGCTCGGAACGACGCTGTTCTCCTCGATCGCCAAATTGAACGGGACATATGCGGAGCTTGCAAAGCCAATAGCCTGCCTGACCAGAGGGAACAGAAAGTATGCCTGTTTCGTCATCTACGCAATATCCTTCGTATTTTCGGCGCTTGGGATGGGAACGATCGTTACGCCCGCAATCCTGTTGCCCCTTATGCTCGAGGCCGCGCGAAAGGACGAAATTCCCGAGTTTCTGGCGATACTTCTCACGCTGTCGGGGTGTATCGCCGGAGGGCTTTCCGCCCTCGCTCCGACCGGAATGCTTGGCATCCGGTTGTCTCAAACGATCGGAGTGAGCGAATACGCGCCCGTCTATATCGCTTCGGTCGTGACGTTCAGCCTTCAGGGGCTGATATTCTTCGTTCTCTTTGGAGGGCTCAGGCTGACGCGCCTCCGGTGGAAAACTCCGGAGCCCATGATCCTGAACGGCGGACAGTTCTTTACGATTATGACGGCCTTCGGCGTCATTACGGCGATTATGGCCTTCAGGCTCGACCTCGGACTCAGCGCGTTTGTCGGCTCGACCCTTCTTCTCCTGTGCGGGATAACCAATCAGGACAGGGCCCTCGCGGGAGTTGCATGGGACGCGCTGTTGCTGCTCAGCGGAGTCAGCGTGCTTTTTTACGTCGTGTCGGAGAGCCGCGGAATACCTGTGCTGGAGGCTTATCTCATCAGAAAGATGTCGCCTGAGACGGCCGGCGTCCTTACCGCCTTCCTTGCGGGAGCGATGTCGCTCGTCTCGAGTTCCTCGGTTGTGGTCATGCCGACCCTGATCCCGACGGTGCAGGATATCGTAAGGAGTCTGGGAGAAAGTTCGGTCAGCCCGACGTACCTGACCGCGGCGATACTCATCGGCACGCATTCGGTTGCGTACAGTCCCGTTTCGACAATGGGCGCCCTTGGAATGGCCTCGTCCTCCACCGACACGAACAGGCACAGGTTGTTTACAAAACTGCTCCTGGCCTCCGCGATGATGTTGCTTGTAACGGGATTGCTGTTTTGGAGCGGCTTTTACGAGTTCCTGTTAAAGGGCCTCCTGTCGGAAAGGGCGTAACGACGATGGAGACGTATGCGGCAATTTCTCTCGCGGCCCTCGTGGCGGTCATATTCACAGGTTTCCGGACGAAGGTAAACCTCGGCATAATCTCCATCACCTTCGCGTTTATCGTGGGCCACTTCATTGTCGGAATGGAGCCCTCCTCCATCTACTTAAAGGGCTGGCCGCTGAGCCTGTTTTTCATGCTGACGGGGATGACCCTTCTGTTTGGGATAGCGAGGCTCAACGGGACCTTTTCGGTGCTGGCGCGGCAGATGTCCTATTTCTCCTTCGGAAGCAGAAGGCTGATGTGCCTGATCATCTACCTGTTTTCCGCCATTGTCTCCATGGCCGGGGTGGGAACCATCGTGACGCCCGCCATTCTCTGTCCGCTCGTCATCGAAATAGCGCACGCCGAGGACATGCCGGAGCCTCTGGTCATTCTCCTGTGTATAGCGGGCGGCATAGCGGGCGGGATGTCGCCCATCGCTCCGACCGGAATCATAGGGGTCAACCTTGCGGCTCCCATAGGCTTGCAGTCCTACGCGCCGATATTTATAATGTCGATTTTAACCTTCAGCATACAGGCGCTGATTTTCTTCTTCGCCTTTGGAGGCTGGCGGCTGAAGAAGAAACAGCCTCAAAAGCGCCCCCTGCTGGAGCTCGACCAGAAGCAGATCGTCACCATCGCGGTGACGGGCGTCGTCATTTTCTGCGTCCTGGCGTTGAAGTACGACCTCGGGCTCACGTCATTTACGGGGGCCGCCATCCTGCTTTTGCTCAGGGCGGAAGATCAGCGTAAAGTCGTCGCGAGCGTGGCCTGGGGAACCATCCTGATGATCTGCGGGGTCAGTATGCTGGTCCGCGTCATTGCGGACGTTGGAGGGATCGACCTGATAGCCGAATACCTCGCGAAGATAATGAAGCCGTGGTCCGCCGCCGCCATCATGAACCTCATGGCCGGGGCGCTGTCCTCCGTGTCGAGTTCCTCCGGAGTCGTGATGCCGACCCTGATTCCGGCCATCCCCGGGTTATTGTCCAGGTTTGGCGACATCGTCGGCATCGAAGAGATGGTTGCGTCGGTCGTCATCGGCGCGCACTCGGTGGCTTACAGCCCTCTGTCCACGCTGGGAGGAATCGGCATCGCCATGGCCTCGGAGAGGGTCGACAGGCAGGCATTTTTCACGGCGCTGCTTTTCTCCGGCATTGGGATGGTCATCCTGACGTCGATACTGTTCCTGTTTCGAATCTACAACTTTTTGATCTGATCGGTGTTGTATTATTATTCATGACTGTACAGTTGCTTCAGGTAAAGGTCGGAAGGGTACTTTCCCTCCACTGCGACCCGAACCCGTTTGCCGCCGATTTAAGTAAAATAATAAAGAGGGTGGCGGCTCTCGCACCCTCCTGACCTGAGGCAACTTAATAGTCATATTATTATTGATTATAATTGATTATATTAGAAGGGACTGGTTTTATGGACAGCATCAGGGAACTTGTCGGGAACAGAGCTCTGCAGGACAGGATTATGACCGCGGAAGAGGCCGCGCTTCTCGTCAGGGCGGGTATGACGATCGGGTGCAGCGGCTTTACTCCTTCCGGCTACCCCAAAGTCGTGCCGGCGGCGCTGGCGAAAAGAGCCAAAGCCGGTGAGGAAATACCCGTAACCCTGTGGACGGGCGCCTCCGTCGGGCCTGAGCTGGATGGCGAACTCGCCGCCGCCGGCTGCATCAGGAGGCGGTATCCCTACCAGACCGACGACGCCGTCCGCAGGGGGGTCAACGCAGGGACGATACTGTTCTCCGACCTGCACCTCTCTCACTGCGCCCAGAACATTCGATACGGTTTTTACGGCAGGATGGACATCGCGATTATCGAGGCCCTTCGCATCACGCCCGAGGGAGGGATCGTGCTGACGTCCTCCGTGGGCAACTCCAACGTGTTCGCAGAGTGCGCCGACAAGGTCGTCATCGAGGTCAATACCGCTCAACCCGAGGGGCTCGACGGCATACATGACATCTACTCGCCCGAAAATCCTCCTCACAGGAAACCGATACCGATAACGAACGTGCACGATCGGATAGGCACGCCCTGTCTTTATTGCCCGCCGGAGAAAATTGCGGCGATTGTGCCGTCGAACGTCAGGGATTCGCAGAGGCCGCTGGCCCCCGTGGACGACGTGAGCCGCAGAATTTCGTCCTGTCTCCTCGATTTTCTGAGCGCCGAGGTAAAAGCCGGCAAGCTTCCCAAAGAGCTTCTTCCCCTCCAGTCCGGCGTCGGCAACATAGCGAACGCCGTGTTGCTCAACCTCGCGGAATGGCCGTCCGATAACCTTGAGGTCTACACGGAAGTCATTCAGGACTCGGTATTCGACCTTCTCGACATGGGGAAAGTTTCGTTTGCATCCAGCACCGCGCTTACGCCAAGCCCCGAGGGCGCGGCAAAATACTACCCCCGCCTCGACGAATTTAAAAACCGCATCGTGCTGAGGCCTCAGGAGATAAGCAATAACCCTGAAGTCATAAGGCGTCTTGGGCTCATCGCAATGAATACGGCCGTCGAAGTGGATATTTACGGGCACGTCAACTCGACCATGGCCGCAGGAACCAGGATGCTGAACGGAATAGGCGGTTCCGGCGACTTCGCCAGGAACGCGTATCTGACCATATTTTTGTGCCCTTCGACCGCCTCCGGGAATAAAATATCCAAAGTCGTTCCGTTCTGTTCCCACATAGACCATACCGAACATGACGTGGACATCATCGTGACCGAGTACGGCACGGCCGATTTGAGGGGCCTGTCTCCCCGGGAGAGGTCGAACGAAATCATAGAAAAGTGCGCCCATCCCGATTATAAAGAGCTTCTCCGCGACTACAGGAAGCGGGCGGAGGTCGGCAAAGGACACGAACCGCATCTTTTGGGCGAGGCTTTTTCGTGGCACGAGAGGCTGAGGCAAACGGGTTCCATGAAACTTTAAGTAACCGTTCAGGGGAGCAGAGCCCGTTCGCCCCTGGGGCTCTGCTCCTTCCTCAGCCTTTGGTGCTGACTGGCCGAGTATCCCAACACTGAAAATGTCTCGTGCCTGCTGCCCCTCTCGAGGATTCACCGGCGCTGACCCTGACTGTGATAATCTCTTTAAGACGGTCCTCCCCTTGCTACCCCCTGTCGGGGATTCACTGTTGCTGACGAAATCGAAATCGTCACGCTGGACGATGTTCTGTTCTTGCTACCCCCTGTCGAGGATCCATTGGCGCTGACATCCAAAACGCAAGTGGCTCTTGCTGGATCTGATCTTGCTACCCCCTGGCGAGGATTCACCGATGTTGGCGGGATACAGGCTCCTTCACAGCATGTTTAAGTTCCTTACTGCCCCCTGTCGAGGATTCATCAATGCTGACAAAAATGCTGACAAAATCGAAACTGTCACGCTGGACAATGTCCTGTTTCTGTTCTCGCTACCCCCTGTCGAGGATTCACCGGCGCTGGCGACATCTGGAATCTTGAGGATGGCACGATCTTACTACCCCCCTGCCGAGGATTCACCGGTGCTGGCGATATCTGGAATCCTGGAGATAGGAACGACATGATCTTACTACCCCCTGTCGAGGATCTGCCGGTACTGACTCTATCATTTTTAAAGCAGGATGGCAAGGGGGTTGGCGGGGTCATTTTTCCACTTTCGCATCACATACATTTTCGCATCACATTCATGGGAAAAGAATTGAGTATCTGCAAGAATTTTTCGCTTTTAGAGGGCTGTGCGCTCTGCGAGTATCCGTGTCCAAAGGGTGCGATTATTGTTCTGTGAAAAACTCAAATGGACATTTTATGTCCGTGACGCTCTGTAATATAAGGTCACAGTCGCGCTTATCAGGTAGCTTTGGCTTTATCTTATCAACTAAGACTAAGACGAGGTGATAGCTTTGAAAGGCAAAATCCGGCTCGGAGGCTTTAAAGCCTCCAGCGTTGCAGACGGCCCCGGTATCCGCAGCGTGTTGTTTTTCCAGGGCTGTGAGCGGCAGTGCAATGGCTGCCATAATCCAGGTTTGCAACCCGGTAAGGGCGGGCGCGTTCTTTCGCCGTCGGCAGCCACGGATTGGCTCGTCAAAGAATGCCACAACAGAAAGCTGACAATTTCCGGCGGAGAACCCCTCGAGCAGCGCGAGGGGCTCATGCAACTCGTCGATGCCCTCTCGGCATTGAATTTTGACATCTGCCTGTATACTGGTTATGAGACGGAGCAGGTGCCGAGCGAGATCGTCAAAAACCTGAGATATTTGAAAACAGGTCAATACAGGAAAAATCTGTCCTCGACAAAACGGTTCGTGGGCTCAGACAATCAACGCTTTTTTGAGATCATACAGGGAGGGTGCACGCCATGTCTGAGAGAAATTTAGTCAACGGTGACAACAACCCCGTCGGAGCGATCTTTGCCGAGGGAGCGCGCGCGAGGAAAGAAGCCCTGCGGAGGGACATAATTCCTCCTCAGATGCTCGCGCTGCATGACAACAGCACCATTCATATTCACGACATGGAATACTATGGCAGCGCCTACACCTGTATCGGCGTCAGCGTAGAGCGCCTTGTCGGGAGTAAAGCCGGTGATTTTTGTGATGTATGCCGCCGTCTTATCAGAGAGATTGTATCGCTGACAAACGCGCAGTCAGCTGGCATTGGCTTTATCAATTTCGATACGGATATGGCCGCATACATAGGGACGGAAGACGACGCGGAGCTCAAACGCGCACTGCGGGATCTTATCCTGGACCTGAACATCAACTTGCGCAGAGGTTGCGAAAAGCCTTATGTGTCCTTCAATTTCGGCCTCGACACGTCGACGAACGGCCGCAGAGTTATACGGCTGCTGCTTGAAGCCTTTAGCGAGGGCGACGACGGCATGCCGTATATCTTCCCGAATCTTATCTTCAAGCTCAGGAGCGGCGTCAACGCGAAACCAGCCGACCCCAACTTCGACATGCTCATGCTGTCGGCAAAAACAACGGCGGCCTGCATGATGCCGACGTATTTCAACGCGGACGCGTCTTACAACGCCTCGTACTCTCCGGAAACCATCGGCATCATGTGCTGCCGCTCACGCTTAGCGGAGAACGATTTTGGGGAGAAGGGCGCGCTTTACCGCGGCGATGTCGCAGTGGCCACGATCAACCTTGTACAGTTGGCGTTAGAGAGCAAAAAGGCCCGATCGGAGTTCTATCGATTACTCGACGACACTATGGACTCAGCCTGCGATATGCTCATTCATCGCTTTGAAACGCTCGCCAAACGTGGTTTTTTTGAGTATGTTCGCAATAAGGGCCTGTATCTTGACTCGACCAAAGACGCTTGCGCCATGCTCAAAAACGGTACGCTCGATATCGGGTTTATCGGACTGTGGGAATGTGTATGCGTCCTGAACCCTGGCGGCAGTCTGAAGCAAATACAGCGAAAGGGCCTCGCTATTGTCGAGTTTATGCGGGCGAAGACAGATAAGTACATCGCGTCGAAAGGGTATAACTTCTCGCTTCTTGCAACGCCAGCCGAAGGTGTATCCGGAGAATTCCCCGAGCATGACCGCAAAGTATACGGCAGCATAGAGGGAGTGACCGACAAGGGTTACTACACCAACTCATTCCATGTGCCGGTCGATCAGGCATGGCATGTATTTGACAAAATCGACTG
>JAISQC010000206.1 GCA_031274465.1 Synergistaceae bacterium
GGGGAGAAACCGCCGTCTTTCATGATGTTGCGCGCGCGGAACTCGAACGGGTCGATGCCGCACTCGTGCGCCAGCATGTCGACCGCCGTCTCGCCGCCCCAATAGGTCTGAGGCCCGCCGTAGGCGCGGAACGCGGCCGACCAGCGATGGTTGGTGAACACGGTGTAGCCGACGCCCTTGAGGCTGTCCACGTCGTATGGGGCCAGGAAGAACTGTCTGCCCTTGTTCATGAGGTCCTGGCTCGACTCGGAGTACGGGCCGTGATCGACGTACCAGACGTGCTCGCCTCCGATGATTTTTCCGTTCTCGTCGGCCCCTATGCGGATGTTCATCAGGAACGGGCTCCTCTTCGGGGTGCGGGTGATGTGCTCCTTCATGTCGAGGCGCATGTAGACCGGGCGATCCTTGCAGGCAAGGACGCAGGCCGCCAGCAGGTACTCGTTGGTCGGCCCGACCTTGTAGCCGAAAGTAGCCCCCATGTTGTTCTGTATCACGCGGATGCCCGACGGCGGCACGCCTATGCCCCTTGCGATCATGAGCTGATGCCTGTAGACGCAGATGCTCTTGGTCTGGAGGCATATCTTGCCGTCCTCGTCGTAGTAGCCGTAGCCGCAGTCCGTCTCTAGCGTGAGGTGGGGCTGCCGCGAGCTGTAGAAAGTGTCCTCGACCTTGTGCGGGGCTTTGTCGATGAGGTCATGCGGATCGGTGCCCTTCTGGAACGGGCGCTTGTTGAACGCGTTCCTTATGCCGTCTATGCCCTCGATTTCGTCATAGACCGCTATGGCGTCCGGCGCCATGGCCTGATGGATGTCCGTCATCTCCTTCAGAGGCTCGACTTCGACCTTGACGGCTGCGGCTGCGGCGCGGGCAGTGCGTTCGGAGTCGGCGCAGATGACGGCGACGCACTCGCCCCACTGGCGTATCTTGTCGCCCTCCGGCACGATCATCCGGCGCTCCCAGCCGTCGGTGGTGGCAGTCGGGCTTCCGACCTGCCCGCGTATCCTGTTGGTGCCCTTGTTGTCGGTGAGGGTCTTGGCCGTAACTATCTTATAGACGCCGGGCATCTTCTCGGCTTCCGATAAGTCGATCTTTTTGACCAGCGCATGGCGGTACTGCGTTACCACGGGAACGGCGAAGAGGGTGCCAGCCGGCATCTTGAGGTAGTCATCGTCGCCGTAGTCGAAGGTGCCGGTCGCCTTGTAGATCGCGCTCGGCCTCGGGTAGCTCGTGTTCCAGACCTGAGCGCCCGGCTCCATGCGGGCGGCGAGGTCCTGAAGGCTCTTTTTGCCGTTCAGCACGTCGGCTGCCTCCATGACGGCGTCGGTTATCTGGATGTAGCCGGTGCAACGGCAGGTCATGAAGTTCTTCTGGAAGGCCTCGCGGACCTCTTCGCGAGTTGGGGTGGGGTTGTGGTCGAGCAGGTTTTTCGCGACCATGATGAAGCCGGGAGTGCAGAACCCGCATTGGATCGCGCCGTTGACGATGAAGGCCACCTGGAGGGCGTGCGGGGCCGTGACCGTCCCAACGCCCTCGATGGTACAGACGCTAGACCCCTCCGGGACGCTCTTCCAGCGGGTCACGCAGGCGCGCACCACCTTGTCGTTCAGGATTACGTTGCATACCCCGCACTGTCCGCAATTGCAGCCCCGTTTGGTGCCGGTCATGCGCTGCTGCTCGCGGATAACCGTAAGAAGGGTCGATTCAGGGTCTGCCACTATCCTCTTGGGGATGCCGTTGACGCTGAGCCGCTTGACGTGAAACTGTTTTTTTTCTCCCACTTCGCAACACTCCTTTTCTCACTAAGGAAACGCTGAATAAATGTTCTTTTCGGCGAAATGGAGCAGATTTGTTCGCCGTCAAAGCGGTTGCCGTGAAAATGGCCGCAGACGTAGCAGAGCTACATCGAGGACCATTTTTATGGCAAGCGCGCAGAGGGGGGGCGAATATGCCCATTGCAGCCAAAAGGTTGTTTATTCAGCGTTTCCCTAAACAACTCTGTCACTCGAAAAGGAGGCGCACGGTGCAAATGCGGCCAGAACGGCGTGATGCCTCCTTTTCAAACCCTACTGGGCGCCTTCATTTCCGAAGAAGGCCCACGCTTCCCGCCATGAGGGCGAAAAACCCTCGCTAAGGCGGAGAAGCTCGGCGACAAATCGCTGCATCTGTCGAACCTTGCATAATGTATACGAAAAATTTATTATTTGCAACCGGAAAGGACATAGAATAAACAACATGACACTATGTTGCAATAGAGCAAGAAAAAAGCCGCCAACTTCGCAGTTGGACGGCCTTGTTGTCGTTGGAGACGATAAAACCTCAAACGGCGTTTTTTTGTTTTTCCTTGACCATTTTGGCAGGGCTAATCCCGTGACGTTTTAAAACCTCATTAGCGGTGCTGTTTATGTGCGCTACGAATTCGCCCTGTGTCATGTTTTTTGTCTGTTCGTAAATTTTCAACCGCGTCGCGCTTATCTCGTCCTCAATCGTGTTAGGTGATTTCATCATCCAGCACCTCCATTGGAGTGCAAATTGTAATTCCCTTGTATCCTTCTTTTAAGTTGATGAACTTCGTCAATTCCTGTGTCCGCAATTTGTTGATATGCCTGAAGTTAAAAGACAGCAGACAATCAAGCCCGTTGATGGAAGCTATGGCAATATGAGAACAATCTAACCGATGATTCTCAGATAATACTCCTTCGTCGATATATCTGCTGGCAAGCTGATATGACTCTTCATCAGCATAAAGCATTAAAATACCGCATTTATCAATAAGTTTCAGCATCCTGGCCTGTTTGGGCTCTGGAGCGTCATTCAGTTCGGCAACGGCATAACTCGACGTATAAGCCTCATAAAATCCGGCGGTTATGGCCTCGAAAAGCTTGACGGTATCGGCATGGCCGTCCCGGTCTTCGTCAAAATAATAATTGAACACTGTAGTCTCCAGATACACCCGCAATTTTTTAATCCATGTCGCCTCTTTTCAGAATCAGACTGAGTTTAGGTTATTTGCATTATACCACGTCCCTAGTACTTGAACCTGTAGCCCGCGCCCCAGACGGTCTGGATGTGGGCGGGGTCCGAAGGGTCGCGTTCGATTTTCTCCCTCAGCCTGTTGATGTGGACGGCTACGGTGGCGGAATCCCCTATGGCTTCCATGCCCCATATTTTTTCGTACAGGGCTTCCTTGCTGAACACCGCGTCCGGGTTCGTCGCTAAAAACAGCAGCAGCTCGAACTCCCTGTTTTTCAGGTCTATCTCGGCCTCGTCTACGTAAGCGCGGCGCGACGTGGGGTTTATCCTCACGTTCCCCGCGTGTATCTCGCCGCTGGGCGACGGGGAGCGCCCCGTGAGCCGCTCGTACTGCGCCAGATTGGCCTTTACCCTCGCGACGAGCTCTGTCGGCGAAAACGGCTTCGAGATGTAGTCGTCGGCGCCCAGCCCAAGGCCGCGTATCTTGTCGGCGTCCTGGGTCTTGGCGGTCACCATCAATATCGGTATGTCAACCGAGCCCCTTATTCTCCTCGTTATCTCGTATCCGTCGAGGCCGGGCAGCATCAGGTCGAGCAGGATGAGGTCGTACTTGCCGGAGACGGCCTCTTTCAGCCCGTCGTTCCCATCCTTGGCGATGACGCACTCCATCCCGTTTATCTCGAGGAAATCGCGCTCTATCTCCGCAATCGAAGTGTCGTCCTCCACTATCAGGATTTTCTCGCCAGCCACAGGACATGCCCCCTTATATGGAAACGCCCGCCTCGGAGGCGGGAAGCCTGATGATGATGGACAGGCCGCTTGGGCGCGCGTTTTTCGCCTCGATCGAGCCTCCGAAGTGCTTCACCATTTTAGCGGCTATCGCAAGCCCCAGGCCGCTGCCCCGGCTTGGGTTGCTCCGCGAGCCGTCTATTCTGTAGAACAGGTCGAACAGCTTGCAGGCGGCCTCATCGGGGACGCCGGGCCCGTCGTCGGTCAAAGTCAGCGCGGCGCTCTCCCCCTCCATAGTCACGCTAACGTCGATGTGCCCGACCTCGTTTTTTTTGTACTTCAGGCTGTTCTCGAAGATGTTTGTCAGCACGTAGCGCATCTGGGCCGCGTCGATGTCCACGAACGCGCCGCTTGGAATGGCGTTCGCGGAAATTTCGAGGCCGCGAGCCGCGTATTCCTCCGCCAGGCCGTCTGTGATCTCGGAGACGACGGCCCCTAGGTCCACCCGCTCGATGCGGTAGGGGAACTCGCCGGTGTCCAGCTTCGAGAACAGGAACAGCGTGTCGATGATGTGCTCCAGATCGTCGGTTTTGGCCCTTATGGTGCTCATGTAGCGCTCATGGGCTTCTGGGGTGGACGCGACCCCGCGCTCGATGCCCTCCACGTAAGCTTTTATGGAAGTGAGCGGGGTGCGGAGGTCGTGCGATATCCCCGCTATCAGCTCCCTGCGGCTCTGCTCGCCCCTCTGTCGCGCGCCCTCGACGGACAGGAGTCGCCCAGCCATTTCGTTAAAATCGTCGCAGACCGGGCTGAACTCGTCGCTCCCGCCGTAGTCTATCCGAAAATTCAGGTTGCCGTCGCGTATCTGGCGGACCCCTTGGGTGAGTGTGTCCATGGCGCGGATTATCCGCCTGAACACGAACTGAGTCAGGAACCTGTTGGTCAGCAGTATGATGACGCACGAGCATATCAGCGAGACGACCGCCCCCCTGAACATGACGTCACTGTAGCTCTGACGCATTTCGGAAAGGCGCAGCCCCTCGAACAGGACCGCGTGGACTCCGCCGATCTTTCGGACGTGGATCGCCGTCCTGCCGAAAATGGTGGCGGCGCCATCCGTGCCAAGCGCGGCGCGTATTATGTCCTCGTCGGGCGGGATGACCGCCTCGTTCACCACGGTCCCGTCCCTGTATATCAGCAGCACCGGCTCCCTGTCCCCGCGCCGCGCGTTGAAGGACGCCGCGTCGCTCATCATCGCCGCGATGTCCGCCCCGTCGCGCTCCCATCGGTCCATCATGTCAGATGCCTGCTGCATCGCCTCCATGAACGGACGCGCGCCGCCTCTGGGCCGGGCGGCGTCGAAACCGGCAAGCGACGCGAAAACGTGCAGACCGCCGAAGAACACGGCGAGGCTGACCGCGACCGGTATCACTATCATCAATATGTGCGATACGAAAAGGCGCCTTTTTATGTTCATGCGGTCATTCGAACCTCAAAGCGTCGATGGGGCGCAGCCTGGAAGCCTTCCACGCCGGATATAGCCCGAAAAAGACCCCGACGAAGCAGGAGAACCCGGCCGCCACCGCTATGGCCCCGCCCGACACCGATGTCGGCCACTTCAAAACACTGGCTACGCCGAGCGACGCCCCGTAGCCGAGCAGTATCCCGATGATCCCCCCGAGCAGGGACAGCAGCATGGCTTCGAGCAAAAACTGTATCCTTATGTCGATGGCGCGCGCCCCCACCGCCATGCGGATGCCTATTTCGCGGGTGCGCTCCGTCACCGACACCAGCATTATGTTCATGATGCCGATGCCGCCCACCAGCAGAGAGATCGACGCGACCGAGCCGAGCAGTAGCGTCATTACCCACGTCGACTGCGACAGGCTGTTGATCATGTCCGTCATGTTCCCGAGCTGGAAGTCGTCGTCCTCGTCCGGGCCGATGCGGTGGCGCTGGCGCAGGAGCGCGCTTATCTCGTCCATCGCGCTCTCGATCATGCTCGCGTCCCTCGCCTGGACGAACGCCATGTTGACCGAGTCGGCGAACGAGCTTCGCACCAGCCTTCGCTGCGCCGTCGTGATCGGGACGATCACGATGTCGTCCTGATCGGGCCCCATCGCCGACTGCCCCTTCGACGCGAGGACGCCCACGACCTCGAAGGGGATGTTCCTCACCCGCATGATGCGCCCCACCGGGTCGGCACCGCCGAACAGCTCTTTCGCGACCGTCGAGCCCAGCACGGCCACCTTCGCGGCGCTGCGCTCGTCCGTTTCATCGAGCAGGCGCCCGCTCTCCGCCTGATATTCGCGCACGTTGAAATACCCGGGCGTAGTGCCGGTCACGGACGTGGACCAGTTGCGGTTCTCGAATATCACCTGAGAGTTTGCGTTCACCGTCGGGGCGACGTCCTGGATCGACCAGCATTCCTCCTCTATGGCCCTTATGTCGGACAGGGTGAGGCGGGCGCCGCTTCCCGCGCCCTGGCGCACCCCGCCCATATTCGGAGCGCCGGGGCGGACCATTATCATATTGACCCCCATGCCGGATATGACGCCCTCCATCTGCTTGCTGGCCCCGTTGCCCACAGCCACCATAGCGATGACGGCCCCGACGCCTATGACGATTCCCAGCATCGTCAGCATCGAACGCGTCTTATTTGCCCAAAGAGATGAAACCGCAGTCCGAAACACCTCGAACATAACCCAAATCGCCCCGTTTCCTAATTAAATTAAACCCAAAATAAACATTTTCATCCAAATTTATTTTATTTGCTTTTTTTTGGCTTCGTGCGGCGCGCGTCCTCCACCAGGCGCCCGTCCCTGAAGCGCAGCGTCCGCGAAGCGTACTCCGATATGTCCGGCTCGTGGGTCACCAGCACGACGGTATGCCCTTCCTCGTTGATCTCGCACAACAGCGCCATTATCTCGGCGCTCGTCTTGGTGTCCAGGTTTCCGGTCGGCTCGTCCGCCAGAATGACCGGGGCTTCGCCGACGAGCGCACGCGCTATCGCGACCCGCTGCTGCTGCCCGCCGGAGAGCTGATTTGGGCGATGGCGCGTGCGCGAGGCCAGCCCGACTTTTTCGAGCGCCGTCTGAGCCCTGCGCGCCCGCTCGCGCGAATCGACGCCCGCGTACACTAAAGGAAGGGCTACGTTGTCGAGCGCGTTCAGGCGGGGCAGCAGGTTGAAGCCTTGGAATACGAACCCCAGCGTGGCGTTGCGGACGTGGGCCAGCTCGTCGCCGCCCATCCCCGACACGTCCCTGCCGTTTAGCATGTAAACCCCCTCCGTGGGCGAATCGAGGCATCCGAGCATGTTCATCGTCGTAGATTTGCCAGACCCAGACGGTCCCATGATCGCCACGAACTCGCCCCTGTCGATGGAGAAAGACACCCCGTCGAGCGCCCTCAGCTCGGAATCGCCCGACTTGTAGGCCTTGACGAGGCCGCGCACCTCGATTATCGGCTCGCTCATTTTCTCGTTCCGGCGGACGCCGAGCCTTCGTCTTCCTTGGTGAAGGCGACGGCCAGCTCCTGCCCCTCGCGGATGGCGGACAGTGCGCTTCCACGAAGTTCGACCCACGTCCTGTCGCTGATCCCAACCTCGTCGATCTCGACCTTGCCGGCGAGCTTGCCGTTTTCAACCAGCCAGACCGTCTGCTCGCTCTTCTTGGATTCGTTCGCACCGGGTCTCCTGGGGATCACGAAAAGCCCGGTCTGCCCGGCCTGCCCGTCCTGCTTCGAGCCGTCCGCTATCGCGTCGGCCGGCGGGGTGAACCTCAGTGCGGCTGCCGGAATCTTGAGCACGTCATCATACTCCTCGGTCACCACAGATACGTTGGCGGTCATGCCCGGCATGAGTTTTTTGTCGCTGTTGTCTATATTGAGTATCACGACGTACGTGACTACGTTCGATATCGTCTCCGGGCTGAGGCGCTTTTGCGACACTACCGCATCGAAGGAGTCCTGCGGCCACGAGTCGAACCGACACACCGCATGCTGTCCCTCGGATATGCGGCCGATGTCGGCCTCGTCGATGTTCGCCTCGACCTGCATCTTGGTCAGGTCCCTCGCTATCGAGAACAGCGTCGGGGTTTGGAGGCTCGCGGCGACCGTCTGCCCGACATCGACCTGGCGCGATACGACGACCCCGTCTATCGGCGAGAATATCTTGGTGTAGAGGAGGTTCGCCTCGGCCTGCTTGAGCGACTCCTTGGCCTGCACGACCCTGGCGTTGGCCTCGGTCAGCGACGCGCGCGCCAGAGCGAGCTGTGTCTGGGCGCTCTCCATCTCGCTTTTCGCGATGAGCTTGCGCTCGAACAGCTCCTTGTTGCGGGCGAACGTTCTGGCGCAGTTGTCCACCTCGGCCTTGGCTTTCGCCACCCCTGCCTGCGACAGCGTGAGGTTCGCCCGGCTCTCCTCCACCCTTGAGGCCAGCACGTCCGGGTCCAGCTCCGCCAGAAGCTGCCCTTTTTTCACGGGGCTGTTGAAATCGACGTATATCCCTTTGATTATCCCGGACACTTGAGTGCCCACTTCCACCATCTCGACGGCGTTCACCTTTCCGGTGGCGCTGATGCTCGACGAGATGGCGCCTCGGACCGCTGCTTGCGTCCTGTAGACATAGCTCGCCGGCGCCGGCTTCAGGTAGCTGTACCCGCCGTATGCCGCCGCAACTATGGCGGCGGCGAAGACCGCAAACTTAAAAAATTTTTTCACCCGCATTTCCCCCTTTAGGGCTGATCGAACTCGACGCCCGTTGCTTTTTCCAGATTTATTATAGCGGCTTGCAGGTCGTGCATCGCCTGTTTGCTTGAGAGCACGGCGTCGGTGTAGGACAGGATGGCGTCCGTTACCTCCAGCGGGTCGCCGACCCCCGTCTCGTACCGCCCGACCGCCATCTTTCTGTTCTCCTCGGCGCTCGCGAGCGTCAGGCCCGATATGCGGATCCTCTCGCGGGCCTTGGCTAGGTCTGTCGCCGCTTTGCTGACCTCGAGCGTTATGTCCTGCCTCAGCTTTTCGTGCGAGGATTCGAGCGACGTCACCTGCGCCCGGGCGACATCGATCTTCGCCTTGGACGCCCCGCCGTCGATGATCGGGATCGACATCCTTATGCCTGTGTTCCATCCCATGCCGAGGCCGAAGGCGTCCTCCCCGCTGCCGTCGTATCCGCCTGAGAGCGATACGGTCGGCGAATTGGAGCGGGCTTCCGCGCTCAGGCCGGAGCGGCCTGCCATTATCTTCATCTCGGACGCTTTGTAGTCCGGCCTGTTTTCGAGCGCGAGGTTTGCTGCCTCCGCTTCTATGCCGTCCGGGGCGGCCAGGATGTCGAGGTCCGTCGGCGCGATGTCGATTTCCTCCCTCTGGTCTATCCCCATGGCGTTCGCCAATGACGCCCTGGCGATCCGGACGTTCGACTCGGCTTCCACCAGCGACAGTTGGGCGTTTCCGAGATCGACTTCCGCCTTGGTGACGTCGTACCACGGCTTCGACCCGGCCTCGTAAAACCCCTTCGCCTGTTCGAGGTGGTGCTCGAAAGCCTTGACCGATTCGAGCCGCTGGCCCGCTATCTCCTTGTTCAGCGCGAGCGTCATGAAAGCCGATTTCACGTCCGACCTGACGCCCGTGGCCGTGCGGAGGGCTTCCAGCTCGGCGGCGGAGAGCGTGTGCCGGGAAGATTCCAACTCGTATTTGCTGCGGCCCGAGTCGTAGAGCTTTATCTCAGCCGTGACCCCTATCGAAAAGTTCGCGCCCTCGCGGCTCTCGGAACCGCTGCGCGACGCGGACGCGCTCCCGGATGCCGAGAGCCGGTCCCCGGCGGCTATTTGCGCCACGCGCCCCTTCTGAGAGGCTACGGAGGCCGCGGCCCCAACGATGCTCGGGTGGTTCTGGCCCGCAATCTCAAGGCAATCCTCCAGGCTCAAAACCGCAGCCACGGCCTCACGAGGCGTCGCAAGCCCCAGAAGCATCGGC
>JAISQC010000223.1 GCA_031274465.1 Synergistaceae bacterium
CGCTCGATGTCGAACTGCATTACGGTGCGGGGCGCCCTCCCCAGAGAGATCATTCCGTTCGTCTTGACGCTCTTCACGTCGCCCCCGCTGAACGAGACCGTGGCTTCCGTAAGGTCGAGCCCGACCATGTTCACGGCGTCCCCGATCGCTTGCTTCAGCGATTTGACGGTCTGATCTATGTTAACGATCAGCCCTTTCCGTATCCCATTGGACGGCGCCTGCCCAATCCCTATTATCTGAGCCTCTCCGCTCGGCCCTTCACGTTCAGCCACCACAACCGTCACTTTGCTGGTACCGAGATCCAGCCCCACCAATACTTCCGGATCCCTGTAACCGGACGAACTCGAAGTTTTCTTAAACAATGCGGGCAATGCGGGGACCCCCAATCCAAAAATAAATATATTTCGTCATTGTTCCGTAATCGCGTTTCTTCTTTCCGACACGGTGAAAGTCATGTCGGAATATGACGTGAAGTTGACGCTCAGGCCGTGCGGCGCCCCGCCGGGCAAGCCGGGGTATCTGTTTTTCAGCGCGGCGGCAAGTGAAAGCCAGTCAGACGCGTCATCCTTCACCACCACTTCGCCGGTTATCCGATCCTCCGAACCGAGAAGTATCTGCACCACCTGGCGTCCCTCCGCCTTCTTCGCAAAAAGGCAGTAGATGTCCTTTTTCCAGCTGATCCTGTCAATTGTCTCGTACCACCTTGCTATTTTGGCCATCGGCAAGCTGGATTGGTATATGTCTCCCACCTGCTCGTCCAAGTCTATCGGAAGAGGCAGCTGCGAATCCCATGTCAGCGTGGGGCGGTTCGGATAAACCAAACCTCTGGCAATCGCCCCCGCCGGAAGATCTGTCGGCCACATCCGACCGTCCGTCGAAAGCCACCAGTATTTTGAGTTCCAAGACACCCTCAGGAAAATTTCGAGGGGAGATACCGCCACCCTGTACTTCCCCCATCCTGTGATCTCGACTTTCATGGAAACGGGATAGTAATTCGTTATCTTCCTCTCGAAACTTCCGGCGCCGAAGGCCAATGACAGCCAAAAACGCTCCGTGCCCCTTGGCAGGGACTGCCATATCACCTCTTCTGGGATTGCGTTCCCCTGCCCCGTCTCGATGTCCCTCAGCCTGAAAAACTCGTATCGCATCTCCGCGAAATAAAATGAGCCGCACAATATGCTTATGACCAAAACATAGCCTTTCCATCTGCGGCGCCTGTCCCTGGCCATTTCAGGAGTCCGCTAGGCCGAGGGTCTTTATCTCGAAGGCCAGGAACACCCCAAACGCGTCCCGGACCCTAGCCCTGCACATGGCTGCCAGCTCCATGATGTCGGATGCTGTGCAGTCGGCCATGCTCTCGATGAAATTGGCGTGAGCGTAAGACACTCGGGCGCCTCCGACGGACAGCCCTTTGCAGCCCGACTCGTCGAGCAGCCTCCCCGCGCTGTCGCCTTCAGGGTTTTTAAAGACGCAGCCCGCCGTGCGCGAGGCGCTGGGCTGATAGCCGCGCCCCTTCATCGCCGACTTCACCGCCTGAACGACACTGGCCCTGTCCGACTGAACCAGCCTGAAAGTCACGCCTAGCGCGACCCTACGCCCCTCATTGAAGAGCGAGCAGCTTCTGTAGCCCCATCCGATGGAGCCCTCTTTCCATTCCCTGACCGCCCCGTTTTCCTCGACGGTCCTAACCGCCTCCACGACGGAACTCATAGATCCGGCAGAAGTGCCCGAATTGCCGGCAAGCGCGCCGCCGACCGTGCCTGGGATGCCCGCTGCGAACTCGAGGCCGCCCCACCCGTTTTTGACCGCCATCGACAGCACGCCCTTCACGCTCGTGCCGGGCAGGCAATGGACGAGGACGCAATCGCCGCAGTCGGCGGCGTCTGCGCCGGAGACGCCGGTGGTGAGGAGGACGGGGGTTTCTATCGCCCCGTCGGCTATGAGGACATTGGACCCTCCGCCCAGCACGTAAAAGCCAGCTCCCTCGTCCTGCAAACGCCTCGCGGCGCACGCAAGCCCATCTGCGGTGCGCGGGGCGAGAAGCGTCTTCGCGCAGCCTCCGACGCCCCACGTAGTATACGGGGCCAGCGGCACGTTATGCCGAACCTCGCAGTCCGGGATGCTATGCGCCGACAGCCTCGCCATCTCCCAACGAGGCCTTCGACTGAAGGCGTTTCAGTATCTGCCTGCTCAAATACTCTATGCTGCCCGCGCCGACCGTCAGCACCATGTCGCCGGGCATGACGGATTCGCATATCTGGTCCGTCGCCTCCTGAAAATCGCCGCACACGACCGCGTCCTTCCTTCCGATGGAATGAAGCTCGTCCGCTATGAGGAATGAGGAGACTCCAGCTATCGGCGTCTCGTCAGCCGAATATATGGGAAGCAGGTAAACTTTCTCCGCATTGCGAAGGACATCCGCGAAATCGCGGTACAATGCCTGAGTCCTCGTGTAGCGGTGCGGCTGGAAGACGAGATGCACCCTCCTGCGGAAGACCGCCTTAACCGCCGCCATGGTGGCTTCCAGTTCGCGGGGGTGATGGCCGTAATCGTCGTATATCAGCACGCCATCTACATCCCCTATAAACTGAAGCCTCCGCTTCGCGCCCTTGAAAATCTCAAGGGACCTTCTCGCGGACTCGAACGGCACCCCCATTGCATCAGCCGCAGCGAGGGCCGCCAGCGAGTTGAGCGCGTTATGCTCTCCCGAGACCTTGAGCCTCACCTCTCCAAGAGGCGCTCCGTCCCTGTAGGCGGCATATCGGACCCCGCCGCCTTCGATGTGCGACACGTCGGCAGCCCCCCAATTCCACCCGAGGCCCCAGCCATACGTGACTGCCCCCTCCAAGCGGCGCGAGGAAATCAAATCGCCGACCCCGGCGTCTTCCCCGCACGCGATCAAGGAGGCGCCTGCCTTCCTTCCTAGCGCGTACGCCAAGAAAGCGTCGATGACGGATTCGCGCGTGGGGTAATAGTCCACATGATCCCAGTCGATGTTCGTTATCACGGCTACGCTTGGCGAGAACAGCCCGAACGAGCCGTCGCTCTCGTCCAGCTCCGCGACCATGTAATCTCCCTCTCCAAGCTTCGCGTTGCAGCCTATGTCGGACAGCTCCCCTCCTATCGCCACGGTTGGGTCCAGCCCGGCGAGCTCCGCGATCAGCGCGATCATCGACGATGTGGTCGTCTTTCCGTGGGTGCCTGCCACGCCGACGCCCAAGCGGCTGTTGAATATAAGGCTCAATACCTCAGCCCGCCGCGCGACCGCTATGCCGCGCCTGCGGGCCTCGATGAGTTCTGGGTGGTCTTGCGCGATGGCGCTCGTGTGGATTATGAGGTTCGGGGCGTGAACATCCAGATGGGCCTTGTGATGCCCCATAGATACCTCGATGCCTTCCCTGCGCACCTTCTCGACGTAGAACGAATTTTCCGCGTCGCAGCCGCTGACGGAATGCCCCATCGCGTGGAGCAAAAGCGCCAGCCCGCTCATTCCCGCGCCGCCGATGCCCATCAAGTGAATGTTGGTATGCTTTTTTATGTCAGTGAAGGCTTCTGCCCTCAAGCTCAACCTCCCCTTTCCGAAAACTATCCGCGAAATCCCACAGCAGACGGCAGTTTTTTTCGCAGGTTTCGCCTGCATTATACAACATGTTACCCTTGCTGCTCTTACTATCGCAATAAACTGCATAAAGATTTTGTATTTTTTCAGCCAAATCAGCCAATGTGTCGTTCAATTCGTCCCATATGAGTATTTTTTCAGACGCCGCAGCCAGACGCGCGTTCTTCATCTGATGGTCGTCGGCGGCGCCGCGCCACGGCACCGCCACCGCCGGTATGCCCAAAGCCTCGATCTCGGCGAGCGTGGACGCGCCGCATCTCGTCACTAGAATGTCGGAAACCGCGTAAACGGGCGAAATGTCCCACATCTTCGGCAGGCGCGTGACATTGGCGCCGGCGCGCTGGGGGGCATCGACCCGAGGGTCTATCGCGAAAAACGTCCATGTCAAAAAAACCTCCATTTTGGCAAGCTCCGCCAGAACTTCGGACAGGCTGCCGCTTCCAAGGGATCCAGTCATCACCGACGCTACCGGCCCAATGCCATCCCCGCCCGTTCCGAGGATGCTGTGCGCCTCTTGCCTGCTCATGGCGCGAAAGCGCCTTATCGGAACCCCCACTTTGGCGTAATGGCCCGGCTCGAGCCCCTCGCATTCGTCCCATCCCGACGCGATCGGAACGCGAATGCGGTCTGCCAGTTTGGTGACGCGCCCCGCCAGCGCGTTCTGCTCGTGCAGGACGGAGCGGATTTTGCGCGACCGGGCGGCGAGCATGACGGGGAGCGAGACGTATCCGCCGAACATTATGCAGAGGTCCGGCGAGGTCTCCTTCAGGAAGCTGCGGGCTTGGCGAAAACTCGCTATCATCTCGCCCCACCGCGCGACGCTCCTCGCGAAAGGCGCCCCGGCGGGAGACCCGGATGCCCTCATCGCAAACGGGTTTATGCCGGACGACGCGTAAATTTCCAGCTCAAGCGGCCGCGAGCCCGACATGTAATCAACCCGCACCTCCGGTTTTTCCCGGCTCACCCAATCCCCGAAAGCTATGGCCGGCAATATGTGCCCTCCCGTGCCGCCGGCTGCCAGAGCCAGCGTGAAACCGGCGCCGCGCGCGTCTCTCATGCCGGATACCCCCGCAAAATCTCCCTTTCCAGCCTGAGCAGTATCCCGATCCGCGCCCAGGACATTATCATGGCGCTGCCGCCGTAGCTTACGAAGGGAAGGGGCATGCCGGTCAGCGGCATCAGGTTCGTGACCCCTCCGATATTTATGAAAAAAGGCAGGATTACCGTAAGGGTGATCCCCCACGTCACCGAGGACTTGAAGCCGTCTGGGAGCATTTTGTAGAGCGACCGGCAATGGAGCATCCAAATGGCTGCCAGCGCCAACACTCCCATGGTGCCGACAAGCCCGAGTTCCTCGCCCAGCGCGGCGTATATGAAATCGGTAGACGCTGCCGGCAGGTATTGCAGCTTCTGAAATCCGTGCCCCAATCCGGCCCCCCCGCCCCCTCCGTTGGCGAAGGCTATAAGCCCCTGAATTATCTGATACCCATTGCCCCTGGGATCGTCGAACGGGTCCAGAAAAGCGAAAATCCTCCTCATCCTGTAAGGCTGGATGAATACGAGAACCGCCACTGCGGCCGCGCAAAAAGTTCCCGAGCAGAGCGGCAGTTTCCATCCGAAACGCCCCACGAACATGCCCATGCACACCATCGTGAGGAATATGGTGGTGCCGAGATCCGGCTGGCACAGAAGCGGAGCGGCCGATATCGCGATCATCGTCATCATAGTGATGAAGGCTTTCGTCTCGTCTGCTTTGTGCCTGTCGAATATCTTTCCGCATTCGAGGACCACCGCAAGTATCATGATCTCCGACGGCTGCACCGAGACCCCGGCGATGTTGAGCCATCGGATCGCCCCCCCGGCCTGCATTCCAATCCCGGGGACCAAGGTTCCCATAGCCATGATGACCGATACCACCCACAGAATGCCAGCCACGTTGTACCAGAAACGAATCGTTATGCAGCTGGCTACCAGCATCACGACGAAACCGAGCCCTAGCGACCTGAGCTGTTTCATCCCCATAGTGAACGGAGTCCCCGAGGAATCGTAGACAAAATTGCTCGTGGTCGAAGTCACCATCAATATCCCAAACCCGCCGAGAATGAGCGGCGCCAGCCAGAGGATGGGAGCTATCCTCCCCGGGCTTTCGTGGGTCAGGGTGGGTTCAGCGTAGCGGGTCATCTTTCTCACGCGCGTACCTCCGGACCAAAGACGCGAAGTGGTCCCCTCTCTCTCCGTAATTCGAATATGAATCCCAGCTCGTGCAGGCGGGGGAAAGAAGGACCGATTCCCCCGGCGCGGCAATTTCGGCCGCGATTTTCACGGCAGACTCCATGTCCCCAGCGGCGAGATAACCCTCGTACTCCCCCCTGTCAAGAGCCGCGGCGATGTCGCCCGAGGCCTCCCCTATCAAAATGGCGCGCCGCGCGAATTTTTTAAGCGGGCCGACGAGGCCGGCATAGTCCTCTCCCTTTCCGCGCCCGCCCAAAATCACTATGTGCGGCCCTTCGATCGAAGACATCGCCGCGCTGGACGCCGCTATGTTCGTGCCCTTGGAATCGTCGATATACCTGACTCCTCCCTTTTCGAGCACCAAGCTGCATCTGTGCGGCGGCGGGGAGAAGGAGGAGAGCGATGACCTAGCCGCCCTCTCGCCGAACCCCAGCAATTTCATCGCAGCCATAGCCATCGCCGTGTTTTCCATATTATGGGCGCCGAGCAGTTTCGTATCGCCGAAGCCGAACAATTCGACGCCGTTCAGGACCGCGTTCCGCCGACTCGCGCTGAGAGATATCGCGTTGCCGAGGCTCGCCTCGCCCCATGTCAGAAAATGCGGCCTCCGCATCCCGCCCTTTGGCGCTCCGGCGTCGCGCTCCTGCAAGACGGAAAACCCGCCCTCCTCTACGAAGTCGAATATGCGCGCCTTCGAGGACGCGTAGCTCTCGTAAGAGCCGTGCCAGTCGATGTGGTCCGGCGCGAGGTTAGTCATCACGGCGCCCGCCAGGGATACCCTCTTTGCCCAGTGAAGCTGAAAGCTGCTGACCTCCATAGCTATGAAATCGAAATCGCGCCCGGCCAGATCAGCTATAGGCGCCCCAATGTTGCCGGCGGCGGCGCATTTGACCCCGGCCGAAACGAGGAGATGCGCCAGAAGCGATGTCGTGGTGGTCTTTCCGTTGCTGCCGGTGATTCCGATCACGCGCCCGCCGATGTGCGGCATGACGAAGTCGAGCTCGCCGACTGGCTCGATCCCGCGTTCGTTCAGCTTTTTGACTATCGGCGCGCTGGGCGGGAAGCCCGAACCCACGACGGTCAAATCACCGCTCAATGCCCTGTCTGTATGCCCGCCCTGCTCGAAGGGAATTCCCGCCGATTCCAGCGTTTTTGCCGCCGCGTCCGATATTCCGCCGGCGTCGGAAACGAAGACGCTGGCGCCGAGGCGGCGGGCCAAGAGCGCTATGGAGACGCCGCTTATCCCGGCGCCCAGTACGGTTACCCGCGAACCGCGCAGGCTGCTATGTTCGGACATTCCATGCCACCCCCTTCAGCACGGCCTCGATAAAAATAACGCATACTGCGATGCCCACGACATGGACCAGCAGAAAACGGGCGACGATCGATGGCTCGCCCATCCCCGAAAGCTCGAAATGATGATGAAGCGGGCTCATTTTGAAAACCTTCTTTTTAAATCCCCTGATCGAGGCTATCTGTATGGCCGACGTGAGAAGCTCCACCCCGAACAGGAAGGCCGTTGGGATGATGAATATCAGAGCGCCGGAAGCGGCGCACAGGCTCGTCAGAAGCCCGCCCCAGAAGTGCGAGCCGACGTCTCCCATGAACAGCTGCGCCGGGTTCGAGTTGTGCCACAGAAAAGCCAGGACCACGGCAAGCGCCGCAGACGCGGAGGCCAGCACAGCTTGGTCATGAGCCCAGGCGAACATCATGGAGAGGGATATGGCGACTGCGCCCCCCGCCAATCCGTCCAATCCGTCCGTCACGTTCACGGCATTCTGCATCCCAACCCCTACAAGGACGAGAAGCGGCAGTCCGAGCCCGAACGGCAGCGCCGAGCCTGGAACTAGGGCGATGCCCTTCCCGGCCATATGCCATGCCCAGGGGACGCTGACCGCTGTTTGGAGAAAAAGCTTTTGCAGGCTGCGCAGTCCTTCGCTCGACCTGCCGGCATTTTTCAGCAGGTCGTCGGCAAGCCCGACCCCGCCTGTCAATAACGGATAAGACCATATATATATCATCTCGGACCTGCCCGACATGCCGCAATAGCATATCGCAGCCGCGATGGCGGGCGACATGATGAAAGCTACGATGCCTCCCATGCTAGGCGTGCCTCTTTTTTTCTTATGCCCCGGAGGGCCGTAATCCTTGATCGCCTCCCCTGCCCTCAGATACCTCATGGCGCGGATCCAGATGCCTTGAAAGTAAACTGAGGCGGCGAAAAAAATCAGTGAGAGGCACATCGCCTTAACCAGCATCGCTTTGACCTCTTAAATGCGGCAAAATCCGTTCCAGCCCATAATAGCGAGACCCTTTTATCAATATTGCCGAATTCGCGAATTGCGGGGCGCCGCAGCTTCCGATAAAATCGGCGGCCGTTTGCCACACTCCCCTTATCGAGCCTCTTCCGGCCAGCGTCCCCCATTCGCTGCCTATGAGGTATACTTCGTCGAGAAGGCTAGCCCTGTTCGCAACGACCTCGTGCCAATGGCCCGACTCAGCCCCCAGCTCCCTCATGCCTCCGAGGATGCCGATCCGCCTCATTTCGCCCGGCGAATCCATTTCCAGCAGGTTTTTCACGGACTGCGACATCGATGCCGGATTCGCGTTGTAGGTATCGTCTATCAGGATGCAGCCGTTGCCGCCGCGCAGAATCACCCCCCTGCCCTCGGGGATTTCAAAGGACGGGACGGAACTCGAAAAATCATCGTCGCCCAGTCCCATCTGCATCGCCGCCGCATACGCGAACGCTATGTTTTTCGCGTGCTGCTTTCCAAACAGACCCGCCCGGCACGCAATTTTTCTCTCGCCCGCCGACAGTTGGAATGACAGCGCCGGCAGGAGGTCGCCGCCGAAGGCCTGCCTGACGTCCGAGATGCGCACCCCGGAGTTCGAGTAGCCGACCCCGATCTGCCTGATGCCGCCCTTTTTCGCCTTTTCCCCGCCTGGCATGCCCGCCACTGCGGCGGACAATATGTCGTTATCGGAATTATAAGACAAACATTCGAGAGCCGGCGATTCGGTTATTTCCATCTTCGCCGCGAGCACGCCTTCCACGCTCCCCAGTCCTTCCAGATGGGCAGCCGCTACCTCTGTGATGATCCCGTGGCTCACGGGAAAATTCTCTACCAGCTCTTTTATTTCCCCAGGATGGTTCGTCCCAAGCTCTAGGACGAGTATCTCCGTGCCGCGCGGCATCGCGAGCACCGACATCGAAACCCCCGTCATCGTGTTGTAGCTCTTTTCCGCTGAATGAACCTTGAAATGGGGCTTCAGCGCTGATCGGATGAATTCCCTGGTCGTAGTCTTGCCCACGCTCCCGGTTATCCCTATGGTCCGCGGCGCCACCGCGTCGAGCCACGCCCTGGCAATCGCGGCGATCGACCTCTCGGGGTTGCCGGACGCTATGAACGCCGCCCCGAGGCCAAGCAGATAATCCCTGCGGTCTTGCAGGTATCCGCGCGAGAGCAAGACGCACCGCGCGCCGTTCGCGACTGCCTGCGCGATGTAGTTGTGCCCGTCGTCCCGACTCCCGGGCATGGCGACGAAAACGTCGCCGCGCCCCACTTCGCGGCTGTCCGCTTTGAAGCGCTGAGGCATAGCTTCGCGCTCCGCGCTCTGCGGGAAGCATTCTCCGTCCGCGATCCCGGCGGCTTCTCCGATGGTGAAAAATTCGCGTCCCGGCTTCATCCCAAAATCTCCTCGGCAGAATGCCCGCGAGCCCATTCGAGGACTGCCTCCGAATCGACGAAAGGAACTTTGCGCGTTTTGTATTCTATGAAACGTTCCGGGCCTTTCCCCGCTATCAGCACCACATCGCCGGGCAAAGATGCGTCGAGGACGTGATTTATCGCCTCTTTCCTGTCGAGGACCGTATCGCACCTGACGCAGCGCCCGGAATTTTTCACCCCGCGTTCGACGTCGCGCGCGATGTCAGCCGGATCCTCGCCCCTGGGGTTGTCGGTGGTGATCACGACGTGGCTCGCCAGTCTGGCCATTATATTGCCTACGACCGGGCGCTTTATCGGAGTCCTGTCCCCCCCGGCGCCCCAGAGGACCCTGATCGGGCCTCTGGAGAGGCTCGCCAGAGTGCCGAGGGCTTGTTCCATTCCATCAGCGCTGTGCGCGTAATCCACAAACACCGTCACCCCGTTTGAAAGCGAGTAGCGCTCAAGCCGGCCGGGAACGCGCTTGCAGTTTCTTATCCCGCTTAGGATGGACGCGATTTCAAAGCCCAGCGAATCAGCTATGACGAAACTCTCTAGTATGTTGGACGCGTTATACTCCCCGATGAGCGGGGAATCGACCTCGTATGATTTTCCGTCGGGGCGTGCCACTGACAGCGACATGCCTTTTATGCCTATTTCACGGACAATCCCGCCATATAGTTTAACGCGCGGTTTTTCTCCGCCGGCTTTAAGCGAATACCCAATCGCGTTTCCCTCGAATTCTCGCATCAGACTATTTCCGTATTCATCGTCGGCATTTACTGCGCCAAGCCATCCCGGCGCCGTGTAATCCGAGAAAAGTTTTCTCTTGGCTTCGAAGTATCGCTCCATGCCGTCGTGATATTCGAGGTG